>WTCM01000022.1 GCA_013138595.1 Methyloprofundus sp.
CTAGACGCCGAATCACAATAAGCCAGCTAATGAATTGTTAATAGCCAATTTTGAGTTTTAATGTTGCGTAAATTGTTCTAGGGGTTAATTATGGTTTAAACGCTGTTTTAAGCCCCCTTTTAATAAATCTTTCTTTTTAAAAAAGTTTCGCAAACTAAGTGCGTTCGTTTCGCAATTCATGTGCGTTTTTACAATAACAGACAATCAAAATACGTTTTCAGCTAGAATGGTTTTTAAGGTATTTCAAGAGGATTGTGTTTTTAGGATTTACCATCTAAATCAGAAGTTTAGATGGTAGGCACGAGTGAATTCGAATCACCGACCCCTACCATGTCAAGGTAGTGCTCTAACCAACTGAGCTACGCGCCTATAGTCTATCTATAAGTTTCTTAATGTAAGCGTTTGGTAGGCGCGGGAGGAATTGAACAACCTTCTTCATCATGTAATGATGGTGCTCTACACATTGAGCTACGCGCCTATTGCTTAACGAATTAAGAACGGCACATTGTACTGGATATGCTATTTTTTGCAAGTCTTAAATTAACATGTCTGCTTGTAATTGTTTGATCTCATCACGTACTCTTGCTGCGTCTTCAAACTCTAGGTTTTTCGAGTGTTTATACATTTGATCTTCTAGCTGTACTAATTTTTTCTCTTTGTCTTTTGCAGACAATGCCTTATAGCTCTCTTGCTCTTCTGCGACTTGGAGTTTTTTAGCTTGATTTAGCCCTGCACCTGGTATGCTTAACTCTAAAATATCTGTGACGGATTTAAAGATAGTGGTCGGGGTAATGCCGTTTTCTAGGTTAAATTCTGCCTGCTTTTCACGCCGTCGTTGTGTTTCTTCGATAGCTTTCGCCATTGATTTGGTGATTTTATCGCCGTATAAAATCGCTTTACCATTGGAATTCCGTGCGGCTCTACCAATCGTTTGCACTAAGGCAACCACTGAACGTAAAAAGCCTTCTTTATCGGCATCGAGTATTGCCACTAAGGAGACTTCGGGGATATCTAAACCTTCGCGGAGTAAGTTAATCCCGACTAGCACATCAAATATGCCTAAGCGTAGGTCGCGGATAATTTCTACGCGCTCGACAGTATCGACATCAGAATGTAAATAACGCACTCGTACGCCGTGCTCTGCTAAATACTCGGTTAAATCTTCGGACATTCGTTTCGTCAGTGTGGTGACTAAGACGCGCTCTTTTTTAAGCACACGTAGATTAATTTCAGAAAGTAAATCATCTATTTGTGTGGTCGCTGGGCGTACTTCGATTTCTGGATCTAATAAGCCTGTGGGTCTAACGACTTGCTCGACAAATTGCCCTGAGTGTTCTTTTTCATATTTGCTAGGCGTTGCTGAGACATAAATTCTTTGCCCGATTTTAGCTTCAAATTCATCAAAGCGCATGGGACGATTATCTAAAGCGGAGGGAAGTCTAAACCCATATTCCACTAAAGTTTCTTTACGTGATCTATCGCCTTTGTACATCGCGCCAATTTGCGGTACGGTGACATGGCTTTCATCAATAATAACCAGTGCGTTATCGGGTAAATAATCAAACATGGTCGGCGGTGATTCGCCATCTTCGCGTTGTGATAAATAACGCGAGTAGTTTTCTATACCCGAGCAATAACCGACTTCGTAAATCATTTCTATATCAAATAAAGTCCGTTGCTCTAGGCGTTGCGCTTCGACTAATTTATTTAAGTCTCTAAGTTGCTCTAAACGCTCTTTTAGCTCAACTTTGATTTTTTCTACGGCAGCTAAAAGTCGTTCACGCGGGGCGACATAATGGCTTTTAGGGTAAATGGTATAACGTGCAATACGCTGTAAAATCTCGCCTGTAAGCGGATCAAATAAAGATAAACGCTCGACTTCATCATCAAATAATTCAATACGCAAGGCGGCTTCATCGGATTCAGCAGGGAAAACATCAATCACATCACCGCGCACCCGATACGTGCCTCGGCGTAGCTCTATATCATTGCGCGTATATTGCATGCTACTTAAACGACGTAAAACATCGCGCTGTTTAAGAATATCGCCACGCACGATATGCAGAACCATTTTAAAATAGGATTCAGGCTCGCCTAGGCCATAGATTGCTGAAACGGTGGCAACCACAATGGTATCTTTACGCTCCAATAGAGCCTTCGTTGCTGATAAGCGCATTTGTTCGATATGCTCATTGCGTGAGGCATCTTTATCGATAAAGGTATCCGAAGCGGGCACATAGGCTTCGGGTTGGTAATAATCGTAATAGGAGACGAAATATTCCACGCTATTTTCGGGGAAAAATTCTTTCATTTCTCCGTAGAGTTGCGCGGCTAGGGTTTTATTGGGAGCCATAATCATTGCGGGGCGTTGCACCTCGTTGATCATATTCGCTATGGTAAAGGTTTTTCCTGAGCCTGTGACCCCTAATAAAGTTTGATGTACTTCCCCATCAGCTAAGCCTTCGACTAATTGCTTAATCGCTGTGGGTTGATCGCCTGCGGGCTTGAAAGGGCTGCGGAGTTTGAATAGTTTGCTCACGTTTGTTTAATATTATTGATTTCGGCAGGGGTAAGACGCATGCGGGTTATTTTCTCCTATGGAGTGTGGTATGTCTATGATGCTGCGATAAACGGACCACAACTCATTCAGGGAGGCTCAATATGCCTTATTCTGCAATTTTCAATAACCAACCCTCTTTAGCTGGGCAGCGGTTAAGCCCTTTACTTGTAATATTGATTCTTGCGTAATCAGTGGCTATTGCGGGTAATTGTCCTGTGACAGTATAACCGTGACCTGTATCCTCAATATTAAGTTCAATGTTTTGTTTTTTTATATTTACCACAATACTGTTTGGCTCAGTGGTAGCGGATGCGACAAATGAGAATTCAGACTGCGGCTTGACCACCGCTAAATGTTCAGGTGTAAATTGGCTGAGTTTAGGCTTTTTACATGCCGTCTTACTACTGCTACTGCCATAAGCAAACGCATTAGTGCTTGCAATGGTAAAGATAAAAAAAGTTATTAGTTTTAGGCTATTTTTCATTTTTTTCCCCTATACAGTGATCATAAAATTCGAACGCCTTTCATATAAGCGTGAACGTAGTTTACGCTTATATATTTTATCTAGCACGAAAATACCAAGGTAGCCCGTATGGAACTTGCGTAATACGGGCTACACATTAAAAATATTCACTGGAAAATAAAGGGGGTAAAATTCAATTATCGATTAAAACGATTATCAATAATACTTTGTACCACACTAGGGTCGGCTAAGGTTGAAGTATCCCCTAAACTATCCACTTCATTCGCGGCAACTTTACGCAAAATTCTACGCATAATTTTTCCTGAACGGGTCTTAGGTAAATTGAATGACCATTGAATAAAGTCTGGGCTGGCAATTGGGCCGATTTCTGAACGCACTAAGGCCACTAGCTCTTTTCTTAATTCATCACTGCCTTCGATGCCTGCATTTAAAGTCACATAAGCATAAATCCCCTGCCCTTTAATATCGTGCGGATAACCCACAACGGCGGATTCGGCAACATGCTTATGCTCATCCAAGGCACTTTCTACTTCGGCTGTTCCCATGCGATGCCCAGACACATTAATCACGTCATCGACACGTCCTGTAATCCAATAATAGCCTTGCTCATCACAACGCGCGCCATCCCCTGAAAAATAATATCCTGGGTAATTTTTAAAATAGGTATCAATAAAACGCTGGTGATCGCCGTAAATCGTGCGCGCTTGACCTGGCCATGGAAATTCAATGACTAAAACACCCTCGCTGCTATCATCCATTGCCTCGCCTTCATTCTGTAAAATAGCAGGACGAACTCCGAAGAAAGGACGGGTTGCTGAACTGGGTTTTAAATCAGTGGCACCGGGTAAGGGCGTAATTAAAATTCCGCCTGTTTCAGTTTGCCACCAAGTATCCATAATCGGGCAATTTTCCTTGCCGACTTTTTCGTAATACCATTCCCATGCTTCAGGGTTAATCGGTTCACCCACTGATCCTAAAATACGTAAGCTGCTACGGTCTGAGTTGTCTAAATGCTGATCACCTAAAGCCATTAAGGCACGAATAGCCGTAGGTGCAGTATAGAAAATATTGACTTGATGCTTATCCACCACTTGCCAAAAACGACTTGCATCAGGGTAAGTGGGTACACCTTCAAATAATAAAGTGGTTGCGCCATTACATAAAGGGCCATAAATCATATAAGTATGCCCTGTAATCCAACCTATATCTGCTGTACACCAGTACACTTCACCTTCTTGATAATCGAAGATATATTTATGTGTGATCGCGGCGTATAGCAAATACCCGCCTGTGGTATGCACTAAACCTTTGGGTTTACCTGTAGAACCAGAGGTATATAAAATAAATAGAGGATCTTCGGCATCCATCCATTCAGGTTCACAGTCTGCCGATACTCCGGCAATTGCTTGATGATACCAAATATCACGCGCATCATTCCATGCGACTGTATTGGCGGTATTTTGTATGACGATGACACTTTCTATACTAGGGCAGGATTCTATCGCTTTATCAACCACCGCTTTAATCGGTAGAATTTTTCCACCACGATAGCCTTCATCAGCACAGATCACTGCTTTACAATCTGAATCATTAATACGATCTTTTAAGGCTTCGGCTGAAAAGCCACCAAATACAATCGAATGTACTGCACCTATACGTGTACAGGCAAGTATTACAGCTGCTGCTTCAATGAGCATGGGTAAGTAAATACACACGCGGTCGCCTTTTTTTATCCCTTGTGCTTTTAAGACATTGGCGAATTTACACACTTCCGTATGCAATTCTTGATAAGTCATTTTTTTATCATGTGCCGGGTCATCGCCTTCCCAGATTAAAGCCACTTGGTCTGCGCGTGTGGCTAAGTGCCTATCTACACAATTGACACTGACGTTAAGCTTGCCACCCTCAAACCATTTGATTTCTCCTTTGGGGTAATCATAGTCTAAAACGTTATCCCAAGGTTGCTGCCAATCGAGAAAATTCTCTGCTTGTTCTGCCCAAAAAGTTTCGGGTTCATCAATAGATTGTTGGTATAAAGCTAAATATTGCTCATTCGTAATATGTGCTTTTTCAGCAATATTAGCTTTAACAGGGTAGGTTTTGTGTTCGTAGGTATGATGTTGGGACATAGGTTTTTGAGGTTGTTGGCTTATTTCCAAACAGAACGCAGAGCGTTCCCTGTATGCGTTCCCATATTGCGCATCGCTACCATTAAATCAAAATATTGAAAAATAAAATACACTGTAGGATGGGTAGATCGGACGGCATGTCTTTTTAGGCACGAAGTGAAACCCATCAATCCCGCATAAAATGATGGGTTTCACAAAAAGACGTTCTACCCATCCTACGTTTATTTTATTTAAAAAAACCTTAACTTAATACCTGTAATGCTAAGCATAGGAACGAGAGTTATTTAGGCTTAAAAGAATCCTAATGGGTTTATATCATAACTCACCAACATATTCTTGGTTTGTTGGTAATGATCTAACATCATTTTATGCGTTTCACGTCCCACGCCTGATTTTTTATAACCGCCAAAAGCGGCATGTGCTGGATAAATATGGTAGCAATTCACCCAAACACGTCCCGCTTGTATACCCCTACCCATACGATAAGCGGTATTAGTATCACGTGACCAAACCCCCGCACCTAAACCAAACTCCGTATCATTGGCAATTGCCAAAGCTTCGGCTTCATCTTTAAACGTGGTGACAGACACGACAGGGCCAAAAATTTCTTCTTGAAAGATACGCATTTTATTATCACCTTTCATGACTGTCGGTTGAATATAATAGCCTTCACCAAACTCACCTTCCAACTTTTCAACTTCGCCACCAATTAAAACTTCCGCTCCTTCTTCTTTACCAATCTTAATATAGTCTAAAATCTTATCAAATTGCTGTTCTGATGCTTGCGCCCCCACCATCGTTTCAGTATCTAAAGGATTGCCACGTTTAATCTGCCCTGCCCGCTCTATTACTTTGGCAATAAAAGCCTCATAAATAGATTCTTGAACTAATAAACGCGATGGACAAGTGCAAACCTCTCCTTGGTTAAAAAAGGCAAGCACAGCACCCTCAATACATTTACTGACAAATTCATCTTCTTGATCCATCACATCAGCAAAGAAAATATTCGGTGATTTACCGCCTAATTCCACTGTGGAGGGAATAATATTCTCTGCCGCAGCATGCATAATTTTAGAACCGACAGGCGTAGACCCTGTAAACGCAATTTTGGCAATACGTGTATTACTTGCCAGAGCTTGCCCTGCTTCCGCGCCATAACCATTAACAATATTTAGCACCCCCGCAGGCAATAAATCGCCGATCACTTCCATTAACACTAAAATAGACACGGGGGTTTGTTCTGCTGGCTTTAAAACAATACAGTTACCTGCGGCTAAAGCGGGGGCAATTTTCCAACATGCCATTAATAAAGGAAAATTCCACGGGATAATTTGCCCGACCACACCTAGCGGCTCGTGAAAATGATACGCCACGGTATTTTCATCAATTTCACCAATTGAACCTTCTTGAGCGCGAATACAGCCCGCAAAATAACGAAAGTGATCGGCTGATAATGGCACGTCAGCGGCTAGCGTTTCCCGTACCGCTTTACCGTTATCCCACGTTTCAGCCACCGCTAATGTCTCTAAATTGGCTTCAATACGATCCGCAATTTTTAATAAGATATTCGAGCGCTCTGTGACGGACGTTTTTCCCCATGCCTCTTTTGCTGCATGGGCGGCATCTAAAGCAAGTTCTATATCTTCGGCAGACGAGCGTGGAACCTGACAGAATACTTTGCCATTAATCGGGCTGGAATTATCAAAATACTGTCCTTTAATAGGTGCAAGCCACTTGCCCCCGATAAAATTATCATATTGAGCTTTAAAATTTACTTTACTATCTGCTTGGTTCGGTGCGGCATAAATCATTTTTTATAACTCCAATTGGAATGATTGTTCAAATATTATGGTTTTGTAATCCCTAAACTATCCCACATTTCATCGACTTTTTTAACCACATCATCTGACATAGAAATAGTCCGCCCCCATTCGCGAGTCGTTTCACCGGGCCATTTATTGGTCGCATCAAAA
>WTCM01000002.1 GCA_013138595.1 Methyloprofundus sp.
TGCTAATGATTGAATTTTTGCTAAATCACCGAGCCATTACCGAAGACTTAAATTCGGGCAAGGTCTTGCTAGATTATTTACGTGAAGAACAAGGGCTAACAGGCACTAAGTATGCTTGTCGTGAAGGCGATTGTGGCGCGTGTATGGTACTTTCTGGGCAGTTATTGAAGGGTAAAATTCATTATCAATTAGTCAATAGTTGCTTATTACCTTTAGCTTTAATTCAAGGGCGGCATATCGTCAGTATTGAAGGCTTGAACAGCGATCAATTGAACCTCGTACAACAAGCCTTAGTTGAACAAGGCGCGATTCAATGCGGTTTTTGTACCCCAGGTTTTGTCATTGCTGTAACGGCTTTTTTACTCAATAGTACAGACTTATCTAATGCCGCTGCGATTGAAGCAGTGGCTGGTAATTTATGTCGTTGCACAGGCTATATGGGCATTAAACGTGCATTGCAGTCACTCACTAAACAAGTGGGCGAGCTTAGCGACAAGCGTATTCAAAGCTTAATTGAATTAAATGTTTTACCCGCTTATTTTGCCGATATTCCCCAGCAATTAGCCCACTTATCTACCGCTCTCCCCGCAATCGACCCAAATACCGTTAAAGTCTCAGGCGGCACGGACTTATTTGTGCAACAAGCTGAGCCATTAGCCACGCAAAAGCTAAGCTTTATTGCTCCTAAAAATAGCATACAGCTCAATGCTCAGCAGTGTACGATTGCCGCAACCACAACATTAGAAAGCTTACGTTTATCCACAGAGTTACAAACAATACTGCCTTCAATCGAAGAAGATTTTAAATTAATTGGTAGCAGCTCTATACGCCAACAAGCCACACTTGCGGGTAATTTTGTCAATGCGTCACCGATTGCCGATTTAAGTATTTTCTTTCTTGCCCTAGAGGCACAACTGACATTAAGCAGCGCAAATACAGAACGAAAAATCGCTTTAAAAGACTTTTTCCTAGCGTATAAAAAAATAGCTTTACAAGCCGATGAAATCATTAGCTCAGTCGATTTTTACTATGCTAATAGCCCTTGCTTACTCAGTTTTGAAAAAGTGAGTAAGCGTAGGCATTTAGATATAGCCAGCGTCAACTCGGCAATGTCTATAGACATAAAAAACGATCAATTCCAAACGGTACATATTTCAGCAGGCGGTGTTGCCGCAACTCCTTTGTATTTACAGCAAACTTGCGAGTATTTACTAGGTAAGAAAATCAGCATAGCTAGCCTTAAACACGCTTTAGAACTTGCACAAACCGAAGTTTCACCGATAGCGGATGTACGGGGTAGTGTGGACTATAAGCGCTTATTACTCAGGCAATTATTAATCGCACACTGGCTCAAGTTGATACCAGAATATGTGAGTTGGGAGGATTTTCGATGAATTCAGATAGTGTTTTACATGCACAAGGAGCCGCGCAGTTTGTTGATGATTTACCACTGACAGCGGGCACTTTACATGCTTTTCCATTGGTTTCTACTATTGCTCATGCCGATATTGTTACTTTAGATTTTACGCCAGCACGCGCATTAGACGGCGTGATTGATATATTCACTGTTAAAGATATTGCAGGACTTAATCAAACGGGGAATAAGGCAGTCGATGAAGTGCTATTCGCTGATAAGCGAGTGGTGTATAAAGGTCAGCCGATTGCGATTATTATTGCCAAAACGGCTGCGATTGCACGGCTAGCAGCAAGTTTATGCCTAGTAGATTATAAGCCATTGCCGATTGTCGTTGATGCACGAGAGGCAGATCGCTTGGGTTTACATATCGCCCCGCCACGCAGTTTTACATCAGGTGATATCGACAATAGCTGGTCGGATTGTGATCTAGTGGTGACAGGTAGTGCAGAGACTGGCGCGCAAGAACATGTTTATTTAGAAACCCAAGCGGCAATTGCGTATCCCTTAGAAGATGCACAATTAAAAATTATTTCAGCCACTCAAGCGCCTGGAATGGTGCAACGAATTTGTGCGCGTATTTTAGCGATTCCTATGCACAAGATTGAAGTGGATGTTTTACGCCTAGGCGGTGGATTTGGCGGCAAAGAAGAGCAAGCGACACCGTGGGCAGTGATGGTGGCTTTAGCGGCTAATAAACTACAACATCCTGTCAAAATTACGCTCAGTCGAGCGGAAGATATGCGCTTTACAGGGAAACGTCATCCTTATAGTGCGGATTTTAAAATTGGCTTAGATAAAGCGGGGAAAATTCTCAGTTATCAAGTGACTTATTATCAAAATGCAGGTGCTTTTGCGGATTTGTCTCTTTCGATTCTGGAGCGAACTTTATTTCATGCAGGGAATGCATATTTTATTGCCAACCTACAAGCGACCGCGATTAGTTGCCGCACCCATTTACCACCGAATACCGCTTACCGTGGATTTGGTGCGCCACAAGCTCTATTTATTCTGGAGTCTGCTATTTTTAAAGCCGCACAAGTAATGCGCGTGGATGCGAGTGTTATTCAGCGACAAAGTTTGATTCAATCAGGGCAAGCCTTTGCTTACGGCATGTTAGCTGAGCATGCTCAAGCCGTGCCTAGTTGGAAGCAATTACACAAAGACTTTGCTATTAGTGAACAGCAAGAAAGCATTGCGCAATTTAATCAAGAGCATCACTTAGAAAAAAAAGCACTCGCGATTATGCCTATTTGTTTTGGGATTGCCTTTACTGCTTTTTTCCTCAACCAAGCCGATGCCTTAGTGCATATTTACAATGATGGCAGTGTGAGCATTAGTTGTGGTGCGGTAGAAATGGGGCAGGGCGTTAAAGTCAAACTACGCGCGATTGCCGCGCAGATTTTTGCTATTGACCCTGCGCGTATCAAGCTAGAAAGCACTAATACCACGCGTATTGCGAATATGTCACCTACTGCGGCAAGCACAGGGGCCGACTTAAATGGGCAAGCAATCCGTATTGCCTGTGAGCAAATTAAACAAACATTAACCCAACAAGCCGCACTGGAATTAAAGGTAGATCCCGCGTTAATTGGCTTTAAAAATGAAACAGTGACGATAGCGAATAATGCTAGCGATTTAAACTGGGAAGCTTTAATTGTACTTGCGTATATGTCACGTCGTGCTTTATCCGCACAAGCGCATTATGCCACGCCAAAACTCAATTTTGACCCTAAAACCGAAAAAGGCAACCCCTTTGCTTATCACGTTTATGGCTGTGCCAGTGTAGAAGTGACAGTGGATTGTTTACGTGGAATTTATCAAGTAGATAGAGTGAATATTGTCCATGATGTCGGTCAAAGCCTAGCCACTGAAATAGACTTAGGGCAAATTGAAGGGGCATTAGTGCAAGGTTTAGGCTGGTTGACCACAGAAGAGATTATCTATGATCAATCAGGGACATTACGCAGTGCGAATTTAACCACGTATAAAGTACCTGATGTCTATGACGCGCCTGATATTCAGGTTAAATTTTTAGATAAGGGAAGTAATCCACAAGGCATTTTTAATTCAAAAGCCGTGGGAGAGCCACCGTTTATGTATGCGACTGCAGTGTATTTTGCCTTGCTTAAAGCGATGCAAAGTTTCAGGCATGAGTATCAAGCTGAGTTTTCAGCCCCGATGACGGTGGAGAAGGTTTTGTTAGGTTTGCATTCAGAGTAAGTGTCTTAAAATTGTTGTAAAAATCTCTCCGCACTAAGCACTTTAAGCTTATCTTGAACAAAACCCTTATCATTACTAATAATTAAATCACACACTG
>WTCM01000165.1 GCA_013138595.1 Methyloprofundus sp.
CCTTAAGCCAAGGAACTTTAAAAAGTGACCGCACAGGCACGGGAACGCGGTCTTTATTCGGTAGACAAATTCGCTTTGATTTACAACAGGGCTTGCCTTTAGTTACCACTAAAAAAGTCCATACAAAATCCATTATCCATGAGCTTCTGTGGTTTTTAAAAGGCGAGACCAATATTAAATATCTACAAGATAATGGGGTCTCTATTTGGAATGAGTGGGCAACGGATACTGGGGAATTAGGCCCTGTTTATGGCGCACAGTGGCGACACTGGAAAGGTGTGGAAGGGGAGAGTTATGATCAAGTGACGGCTTTAATTGAGGGGATTAAAAAAAATCCTGATAGCCGTCGGCATATTATCAGTGGTTGGAATGTTGCGGATTTACCTGATGAAAGCAAGTCACCGCAAGAAAATGCGCAAAATGGCAAGATGGCTTTACCGCCTTGTCATTTGCTTTATCAGTGGTATGTGGCGGATGGGAAACTCAGTGGCTCTTTATATATTAGGAGTAATGATCTCTTTTTAGGTAATCCGTATAACACTTGTAGCCTTGCTATCTTTACCCACATGATTGCACAGCAGTGTGATTTAGGCGTGGGGGAGATTGTGATTTCGATTGGTGATTGTCATTTATATAGTAATCATTTTGAGCAAGCGCAGATGCAATTACAGCGTGAACCTAGGGCTTTGCCGCGTTTAGTGATTAAGCGTAAACCTGAGAGTATTTTTGATTATCAATTTGAAGATTTTGAAATTGTGGGTTACGATCCGCATCCGCATATTGCTGCGCCTATTTCGATATAGAAGAGAGCTTGTCGTAGGGTACGCATCGCGTACCTTACTCCGATATTGGTATGCGATGCCATACTCTGCGAACCGCCCAAAACGCGTTTTGGACTCCAGCCTAGTAGGATGGGCAAAGGAGGTACGACGTGCCCATCTTTATAGCGCGTGCATTTGATGGGCACGGGATAAAGCCCCTTTGCCCATCCTACTTCAATGCTGGGCTGCAATATCATTGATAAATTCTAGTCTTTTAACTCAGCTATAGTATAAAATCGCCTAATACCATATTGATTAGGGAGTTTTATTGCTATGACGCGTTTTACTTGGCTATTGATTTTATCTATCTTAATTCCTTTGCCTATTCAGGCTGATTCTTCGACTGTTATTCCTGAACCTTTAAGCCCTTGGGTGGATTGGGTGATGCAGGATGCTAAAAATTATAAATGTCCCTTTTTTTATAATAATCAGAATACTCGCCATTGTGCTTGGCCGTCTCAATTAGAGCTGACGCTTAAGCCACAACAAGGGCAGTTTAAGAGTGCTTGGCAGGTTTATAATGACAGCTATATTACTTTGCCTGGGAGTGCTTTGCATTGGCCGCAGAATGTGACGGTGAATGGACAAGCAGCTTTAGTGTTGCAACGTAATAAACGCCCTGCGGTTAAACTGAAGGCGGGGAACTATACTGTACAAGGCGATTTTTTGTGGGATAGCACACCTGATAGTTTAATGATTCCTAGCCAATCTGGCTTAGTTAGCGTGCGTATGTTGGGTAAGCTAATTAATAATCCTGTGATTAACAATAATCAATTATGGTTTAAAGCGAGCGATATTGGGGGCGATAAACAGCAGAAGAGTAAGGCAGATCAATTAAATTTACAGGTCTTCAGAAAACTGGATGATTCGATTCCTTTGCAATTAGTCACTAAACTTGCTTTAAAAGTCTCAGGTAAACAACGTGAAATAAAATTAGATCATGCCTTATTCAAGGGCTTTATTCCTATTAGTTTACACAGTGATTTAGCGGCAAGACTGGAAGCGGATGGCAGTCTATTAGTACAAATTCGTCCGGGGCGTTGGGAGATTACTTTACGGGCACGTTACCCTAGCGAGTTGATGGATTTAAGTTTTGCAGTGGATGATCCTAAATGGCCTGAGTCAGAAATTTGGAGTTTTTCGGCGAAAAATTATCAACGTGTGGTGGAAGTAGAGAATGTGACCGCGATTGATCCTAGCCAAAGTAATGTGCCGCGTGAGTGGAAAAATCTGCCTGCTTATCAATTGCAGCAAGGTGATACCATGCACTTTAAAGTGATTCGCCGTGGCGATCCCGAGCCTGAACCGAATAAGCTGACGCTTAAACGTGAATTATGGCTAGACTTTGCAGGCACGGGTTATACCGTACAAGATACCATTAAGGGTAAAATTACGCATGGCTGGCGCTTAGATAGTTTGCCTGAAACAAAGCTAGGCCATGTCGCGGTGAATAAGAAAACGCTCTTAATTACGCACTCCTTAGATGGGCAGTCGGAAGGGGTGGAGTTACGTCAAGGAGTGGTCAACCTACAAGCGGATAGTCGTATAGAGAGTAGTAGTCATAGTTTAAGCAGTACGGGTTGGCTGCAAAAATTTAATCAAGTGAGTGCGGAATTAAATTTACCTCCCGGTTGGCATTTGATAGCCGTCAGTGGGGTGGATAATGTGCCGAGTAGTTGGGTGTCGCGTTGGACTTTGTTGGATTTATTTTTAGTCTTAATTGCCGCTTTAGCGGTGAGTCGTTTGTGGAATATTTATTGGGGCATATTTGCTTTAATCACGCTTGCCTTAATTTGGCATGAAGTCGTTGCACCGCGTTTGATTTGGTTAAACTTGCTTGCTGCGATTGCTTTAATACGGGTGTTACCAGAGGGTAAATTCTTGCGTATGCTGCAATATTATCGAGGGGCGTGTAGTCTTGCTTTATTGATGATTTGTGTGCCTTTTTTGGTCGATCAAGTCCGAATAGGGCTGTATCCACAATTAGAAAATACGTGGCGGCAGCCGATGATGATGAATCAAGCGGACTCTACTTATCTTATGGAAGAGGAGCTGAGCGTTGCGAGTGATTCTATTCGCTCGGTGGCTAAAAAATCCAGAGCGCAAGCGGAGAGGGCGTATGGTTTATCCAGTTATTCCGCTGCAGCGGTCTCAGCACCTAAACTGAAACAACTAGACCCTGATGCACAATTACAAACAGGGCCTGGATTACCGCAATGGCAATGGAAACAAATTACATTATCATGGAATGGCAGTGTGGATAGTCAACAACAGATTAAGTTTTGGTACTTAAATCCAACCGCGAGTTTAGTACTTAATTTTGTACGTTTACTGACAGTGATTATTTTAAGCTTGTTAATGCTGGGTTTTATCAAGCAAGATTTTAAATTTAAACGACCTTCCTTAGCGGTTAATTTATGCGTCTTGCTGTTATTTATCCTACCGATTACGCCTGTTGCTGCGGATTATCCCAGCCCCGCTTTATTAAAGGAATTGCAACAACGGCTATTAAAAGCCCCTGATTGTTTGCCCAGTTGTGCGCAAATAGCCAGTATGGCTTTAGCGATTGATAAGCACACTTTAACGCTGACATTACAGGCACATGCACAAGAAAAGGTGGCGATTCCTTTACCTGCAAAATTTAAACAATGGCTGCCGCAGAGCGTGTTAATTGATGGGCTTGCTGCGCCTGCCTTGATTCAAGATCAACAAGGTTTGTTGTGGGTGGGTTTAGAGGCGGGAATACATACACTTGTCTTATCGGGAGTTGTGCCTACACAAGCGAGTTTTACCTTACCGCTGAGTTTAAAACCTCAGTATATTACTTATCATGCTAAACATTGGGCGTTGGAAGGTTTGCGACAAAATGGGGTGGCCGAAAATCAATTACATTTAACTCGGCTTAAAAGTGTTGCGGATAAAGTGCATGAATTACCTGTACTGACTCAGGGTGAGTTGCCTGCTTTTATAAAAATAGAACGGACTTTAAATTTAGGCATGGATTGGTATGTACGCACTCAAGTCAGCCGATTGACGCGTCAAGCTAATGCGGTCACTTTAAGAGTACCTTTATTAAAAGGTGAGTCGATTAGCAGTGCTCATATTCGCAGTGAAGAGGGCTTTGCTTTGATTCATTTAAGCGCTAATCAGCCGTCAATTGAATGGCATTCTCTATTAGAAAAAACGGAACAGATTAAATTAACTGCGCCTGATACTCAGCAGTGGACAGAAACGTGGAAGGCAAATATTAGCCCCATTTGGCATATACAAAGCGAGGGTATTGCTGCGATTCATCACCAAGATGGCGTAGGGAATTGGTTACCGACTTGGCAGCCTTGGGCTAAAGAAAGTGTGACTTTAAATATCACCAGGCCTAAAGCCGTACAAGGGCAGACTTTGACCATTGATAAAAGTTATTTAGAACTGACCGCTGGTAAGCGTAGTCAAGAAGCTCAATTAGATTTAGATGTGCGTAGTTCTAAAGCCGCGCAACATGTCTTACAGTTGCCAGCGAATGTGAGTTTAGAATCGGTGAAAATTAATGGGCAGACGCAAGCGATTAGGCAACAGCAGGGGAGTGTCACTTTACCGATTACGCCAGGTAAACAGCACTTTCAATTAAACTGGCATGAAAGCAAAGAGCAAGCCAGTGTCTTGAGTAGCCCCGCGTTAAATTTAGGCCTTGCCAGTGTGAATAATCATATTAAAATAAACTTAGGTAGAGATCGCTGGGTTTTATTAGCCACAGGCCCTCAGCTGGGACCTGCGGTTTTATTTTGGGGGATATTATTTGTGCTGGCTATAGTAGCCTTTGCTTTAGGTAAATCCGATTTAACACCTTTAAAAAATTGGCAGTGGTTTTTGTTATTAATCGGTTTAAGCCAAATTCCATTAGTCGCAGCATTTTTTGTGGTGGCTTGGTTAATGGCCTTAGGCTTGAGAAAACAAAAAATAACGCTCAGTGTTGATCGGTTTAATTTGATACAAATTGTATTGGTGCTATCGAGTTTAGCTGCTTTGGCTATTTTATTTATCGCGGTCAAGCAGGGTTTATTAGGCAGGCCCGATATGCAAATTTTGGGCAATCAATCCACGGCAACACAGTTGAATTGGTACCAAGATAGAAGTCTGGCTATTTTACCCACAGCAACGGTCGTGTCTATTTCCCTGACCGCGTATCGTGTTTTGATGCTGTTATGGTCTTTATGGTTAGCAATTTCTTTATTGAACTGGTTAAAGTGGGGGTGGGAATGTTTTTCTTATCAAGGCTTATGGAAAAAGTCAGAGCCTAAGCAAGAAGCAGAGAAGGAGGAGGGTTCTTAAAAAAGGGGTAGGTTATGACAATGAAAAAATAGGATGTGTTGAGGCACGAAACGCATCTTTTAGGTTAAGGGTACGCGATGCGATACCCAATAATTAGGATATTGCCTTGAGTACCAGTAGGATGGGCAAAGGAGGTACGACGTGCCCATCTTTATGAGCGTTGCATTGATGGGCACGAGATAAGGTAGGTCTCTTTGCCCATCCTACAATATTATGCAGCTCATATTTCCTAAGGGTACGCGGTACGATACCCTACAGTTCGGGATGAATTGTTATACAAGCATTCCGTCATTCTTGTAGTATTTAGGGGGAAGCTATTATTTAAGTCTATATTTTGCACAGGCACACGAATATAATAAGCCTTCTTTTTCTTCCCCTAATACTGAGTTACCCACTATGCGTATTCATGCGTTACCCCCCCAATTAGTTAATCAAATTGCTGCTGGTGAAGTGGTTGAACGTCCTGCTTCTGTGGTTAAAGAGCTGGTCGAAAACTGCTTTGATGCAGGTGCAAAACAGATTAGTGTCGAAATAGAGCAGGGCGGATCACGCTTAATTAGAATCAGAGACAATGGATGCGGAATAGAAAAAGACGATTTGCCCTTAGCTTTATCACGTCATGCCACTAGTAAAATACAATCTTTAAAAGACTTAGAAGAAGTTGCCACGATGGGTTTTCGAGGGGAGGCTTTACCTAGTATTAGTTCTGTTTCACGCTTAAGTCTTATCTCACGAATTGCTGATGCAGAGTGTGCATGGCGAGTGCAAGCCGATGGTTCGGAAGAAGAGTTGAATCCACAGCCTGATCCACACCCATTAGGTACGACTATCGAAGTGGGTGACTTATTTTATAATACCCCTGCACGACGTAAATTTCTAAAAGCCGATAAAACCGAATTCTCTCATATTGAAACTTTATTTAAGCGCATGGCCTTAAGCCGTTTTGATATAGGCTTTGAGCTTAAACATAATCAACGTGAGATTTTTAATTTTAAAATTGCAGATTCTCAGATAGAACAAGAGCAACGACTAGCAAAGATTTTTGGCAGTGCTTTCTTAGAAAACTCAGTGAGTATTGACTTTAATGCTTCGGGTATGCAGTTATATGGCTGGGTAGGTTTGCCGACTTTTTCACGTAGTCAGCAAGATATGCAATATTTCTATGTGAATGGGCGTTTAATTAAAGACCGTTTAGTTACCCATGCGATTAAACAAGCGTATCAAGATGTGCTCTTTCATGGGCGGCACTCGGTGTATGTTTTATATTTAAAACTTGATCCTGCGATGGTCGATGTGAATGCGCATCCGCAAAAATTAGAAGTGCGCTTTAGGGAAGGGCGTACGGTACATGATTTTTTATTTAAAGCTTTGCATCGTTCTTTAGCGGATGTGCGCCCTAAGCCGCAAGTAGCAGAGGCAATAGCCGAAAATTCAGAACCCGTGGTAGAGCGTCAAGTGGCCGATTTTCAGCCTTTAGCAGCGGCTCCTGAACAAAATATTCCGCGACAAAGTTATCAGCCGAAAGCCGCACCACGGCAATCATCTTTACCTGTGGATGTGGATGCACAAATTGCGGCTTATACCAAACTGATGACCCCTAGCCCTGCTGAGGTACAAGAACCCGCAATTACACCTGCTCCTGCGTATATAGAAAAATCCGATACAATTCCGCCTTTAGGTTATGCCGTTGCACATTTACATGAAGTGTATATTCTTAGCGAAACAGACAATGGTATTATTTTAGTTGATGCCCATGCCGCGCATGAGCGTATCACTTACGAAAGTTTTAAAAGCCAATACCATCAAGGGACAGTACCTACTCAGCCTTTATTACTACCAATACAGGTACAAGTCAGTTCAGCTGAGGCAGATTTAGCAGACGATCAACAAGCTTTTTTTATGGAGCTAGGGTTAGAATTAAACCGTATGGGGGAAGAAATATTGATTGTACGTTCTATTCCCGCACTCTTATCGGGTGTCGATATTGCTTTATTAGTGAAAGATGTACTCGCTGATATAATTGAGCATGGCATGAGTCAGCGTGTCAAAGAGCGTAGTAATGAAATTCTCGCCACGATTGCGTGTCATGGATCGGTACGTGCTAATCGGCGTTTAACAATTCCTGAAATGGATGCCTTATTAAGAGAGATGGAAAAAACTGAGCGTATAGGGCAATGTAATCATGGCCGACCGACGTGGGTAGAGTTAAGCAAAAAAGAGTTGGATAAGTTATTTTTGCGTGGGCAATAAGAATAAAAGGTAGAGGCGAGGTGGATCACAGCAATTAAGTTAAGGGAAACATAGGATGTGTTGAGGGACGAAACGCATATTTTACATGCGCTTGATGCGTTTCGTCCCTCAACACATCCTATATATGAGCGGGGTATTGACCTCGCTTAAAGATAATATAAAAACACTATGACAGCGAATAAACTTCCACCCGCAATTTTCCTAATGGGACCAACCGCCTCAGGTAAAACAGCGCTTTCTGTACAACTTGCACAACAATTGAATGCAGAGATTATCAGTGTGGATTCTGCTTTAGTGTTTAAAGGTATGGATATAGGCACGGCAAAACCTAGCTTAGAAGAAAGAGCAGGTATTCCACATCATTTAATCGATATACTCGATCCTGCAGAAAGTTATTCAACAGGGGCTTTTAGAAGGCAAGCTTTAGCCTTAATGGCAGATATAACGGCACGTGGAAAAATCCCTTTATTAACAGGGGGCACGATGCTATATTTCAATGCCTTGTATCATGGCTTGGCGCAATTACCCACCGCAGATGCCGCTCTACGTAGTGAACTTGAAGCAGAAGCCGCCGTGATAGGTAAACAAGCGATGCATGATAAATTAGCCTTAGTAGACTCCGTTGCCGCTGCGCGCATACACCCAAATGATCCACAGCGGGTGCAACGTGCCTTAGAAGTTTATCAGCTTGCGGGTAAGTCGATGACGCAATTGCATGCAGAAGCCAAAGCTGAAGAGATTCCTTATCAAAAGATTAAATTGATTATTGCCCCGCGTGACCGTGCTATTTTGCATGCAAAAATTGCTCAGCGTTTTAAGCTAATGTTACAGCAAGGATTTGTCGCAGAAGTAGATGCCTTATATCAAAGAGGCGATTTAAACGCAGATTTACCCGCTATTCGAGCCGTGGGTTATCGACAAATTTGGGCCTATTTAGAGGGAGAAATGGGCTTAGAGGAGATGCAAGAAAAAGGCATTATCGCCACACGGCAATTAGCTAAACGACAATTTACATGGTTGCGTAGGGAAGACGATGCACAGCGATTTTATACAGAAGACTTGCCAGTTTATGAGCGAGTAATCAGTGAAATAGAACAGCAATTAGGGCGTTGTCAAAATATTTAAGCAATGGATTAAACTGGAGTCCAAAACGCGTTTTGGGCAGCTTTTTATTCAAATTCAGGAATAGAGAATAGCGTATGAATCAGGTTAATATAAAACCCACAAAAACCACCGCCTTTATCACTAAAACGTTTGAAAGTATTTTAGTGATAGGCTATCTCTTATTTGAAGAGCTGTTCTGGAATTTTATAGCCGAGCCAGTCTATGATTATATAAAAAGCCTGATTGCTTTAGAGCCGCTTAAAAAGACTTTTTTGGAGATGAACCGTTATGCCTTATTAGTTGTTTTTCTGTTTAATTTATCAGCCTCTGAGCTGATGGGTATTTTGGCTGGGCTACATTTTGTGGAAGGGGAGTTATTAATGGCCGCTTCTGTTTATACCTTAAAAATTCCCATTGTGATTTTCACGTTTTGGCTTTTTGAACTTACTAAAAATCAGTTACTCAGTTTTAATTGGTTAAAACACAGTTATGAATGGGCTGTGCACTTTATTCACAAAATACGCAGTTCTAGTTTACATGTTTATATTAAAGCTAAAGTTGAGGGTATTAAACAAAAAGCAAAACCGATCATAGATAGGTACTTCGGAGAGGCTGGCTTGCTGGCGAGTATTAAAGTGCATTATGGTATTTTTAAACCTTATATGATGAATTGGGTGAGATTTTTTAAGTAGCTAGGTTTTTATACCAATCCCAATATATTCAAATACAATTTCGTCATTCCTGCATGCTTCTAGCAGGAACCCATAGGCTTAAACAGTAAAGAGGCTGTGAAAAAGTATGTAGGGTATCGCATCGCGTACCTTTACAAGTGCTAAGGTACGCGATGCGATACCCTACATTTGCCCAAAACGCGTTTTGGACTCCAGTTTTTGAATACTTTCACAGTCTCTAAAGCTTGTGCCCACGCTAGCCTAGGTATACTGCGGGAATGACGGAGGGATTGTATAAAATATCTTTATCCCTAACTCAAGTTAAATAGGAGGGGGCTTAATCGCTTAAATTAAAAAACTTTAAGGATTCAGTATCGTCATCTATTTCATACTCACTTAAATAGACCATACCACTGCCTTTACTTTGCCCATCAAAATCATCACCATTAAGCACCACTTTTGAGCCATCATAATATTCATCGCTAAAAAGCTTTAATTGAGTATCTAAGCCCATTTTAATACTTGAAACTGAATTCCACCATGCTTCGCCCCAAACTGTTGTCGAAAAACTAAAGCTAGAGCTAGATCCCCAACCGCCAATAGTGATACTTGTTTCATAAGAATCAAGAGATTTATACTGAGTATCCTCACATAATAATTTGTACTCAGGCTTATAGTCAGTGTCACTTTCAATCCGTTCAAGATCTAACTCTTCTTGAAACAAGGCAACACAGCCATTCACGATTGCGCCATCAATATATTCATATTGTTTAGTGGCATCGTTTAAATTGTCAATTACAGCTCCTAGCTCATTTTCTAACTCACTAGTGATGGTGGTTTCAATCGTTGAGCGGTATGTGGCAAGTTCTGTATTCATTGCATCTACCTTGCTAGATAGTTGTCCATTGTATGAGAAGATTAGTTTCCCAGCCATACGATATGGGGAAACCTCTACTCCAGCATTGCCTGAGAACATTACCCTCTCTTGATTTTCTTGACTAACCCCAGCATTATCAACTGCATATAAGGTAAATTTACCTGTTGTACGAGTACTAGCAGGATATTCCTCTATATAAGAAGAAAAACCACCACCACTCCACCTTTTCAGCTCACACGTGTCACCATCAAGCACTGACTGCTCCTCTGTAGTCGATCTAGTGCAATAGTATTCAGTCTCTGGAACAACTCTTACCGTTAAAGAAATAGTGGTAATATCTGTCACTGTTTCCTGCGTATCAGCAACACTGATAGTTGAAAATGAAAGCACTGCGGCTATTGCTGATGAAAGTAATGTATTTTTCACAGTGAATAGAGGAGATTGTTGTGTGCTTGCAACGGTTTTTAAATTTTTCATTTGAGTAACCCTATGCTGTATTGATAAATGCTTAAGTTAAATAAGCTCTAATCATCATATAGCAGGGTTCATGCTAAAAAGTATAATCGTCTATTTTTATGTTAATAATCAATTGTTTAAATGTTTTTATAGGCAGTTGTACAGACTTAATCAATAAGCAATTCTATAAGCTATAAAGAATCTATAGGTGTTCTATAAGATTTCTATAAGCATTATTATTCAGCGTGGCACTAATCGCCCTTAATCATTAAGCTTGCTCAGTCGATACTGAGCAATATTTATTAAGTTATACGGACTACTTGAACAGCTAATTTAGTTATACAATAGACACTAGCTTATCAGGCTTAGTTGATAATGCGATCAGCCACAATCAAGCCTTCGGTTTCTTTCTCAACAAGACCTCAGCTCAAAAGAGCTTTGGAAGGTAAGCAAAAAATAGACTTTGCTCCTAAAGTAGCTACGTTCTTATCAATACCTAAAAAGTATTTTACCTGCCCGACAAAAGCTAACTTAACTTTGCGTAGATACTGGGACGAGCTTTAGGGAGCATTTTAATTTTAATACGAAAGATTTTTAATAGAGATGGATAATTTAAACAGATGATTAATTGTAAGTTGAAAAAGCAGTATGTTGGATTAGTTTTAACAGGTTTAACTTTAATTCCTGGAGGGCTACTTGCCGCAGAAGCAAGTGCTCCTTATCCAGTAGACCATGAATATAGTTTCGGCGAAGTCGTGCGTCAGTCGGTTTATGGGGATGTATATTCCGACCCTGATAGATGGCAGGAACTTTCCATTGGTAATTTTTTCACTAAAGGTTGGGATAAACCTTGGGTAAGCCCTCCAACAGGTGGCGGTGGAGCACCACGACAAGGCTGGCTAAATGCCTATGAAGGGGTTTTCTATCGGCTTAGCCTCGGTGTTTTTGGCTGGAAACATCATGACAATAATACCGATAGTTACACAGGTAATTTAGTCACCTTTACGCCCATTAATTCGCGTTTTGAAGTCAAGACAGAGATTCCTGTTTCCGCAAATAGTGAAGCTACAAATTTGGGTGACTTCCGTATTCAGGCGCGTTTCCTATTATCCGAGTCGCGTAATTTTACCCAGACATTAAACATTGATTTTCGTACTCCAACGGGGAGTGCTGTGAATGGTGATGATGTCGCTTCAATCATACCGCAATACCAATTCTGGGCGAATTGGTGGAAAGGCTTAGTAGTAAGAGGGGGCGCTGGATTTACAATTCCTTATGCGGGTGAAATAAAGGAAGCAGGAGCGCGCTCTACCTTTGATGCTAATGTCTCAGTGGGTTATTATATGACTCCTCATGATATGACACCTTTCGGTGATATGGTCTTGTATATGGCGACTAACGTCAATCAGGCAATTGATAACCGTGCGCCAGGTGGAGACACAGCGGTTTCCCTTTCGCCTGGTTTTCGGACTCACTTAGGGCTGGACTGGTATATGCTTGGTACAGTAGAGATTCCCGTGACTAGCTCTGATTATGACTATCAAGTGCTTTTTTCTTTTATGAAAGTGTACTAAAGTCAAAAATGAGCTTTACTCGGCGCAATGCTTGGGTGGGTGGGCTTATTTATGCTGCTGGGGATTCTATTGCCACGCTAATTAGTGATGAGTTTTTATGGCAGCGTCTGGTCGGGATGCTGCTGTTAGGCGGGACGCTGTTAGCGTGGGAAATTCCTAATTATTTTGCTTTTATTCAGCGACATTTTAAATCAACGGGTTTGCAAAGTTCTATTAGGCGTATGTTTGCCGCATCCCTGTATTTCAACCCCTTATGGATTGCGAGACATTTATGCTTTATCAAGCTCTTTTCTGGGCAGTGGGCATTAATTTCAACGGATATTTGGATGCTTGCGAGTCATTCTTTTATCTATGGGCTACCTTTTTCCTTATTGGCTAATTATATAATTCAAAACTTTATTGCTTTAAAATGGCGCTTTACAGCGAGCTCATTATTTTCAGCTTGTATGGTGATTTATTACGCGTTAAGCGAGGTGATTTTTGCGGCAATATGAATTGTGGGAGCGCTGCCTCCATTTACTGAAAACAAAACAAGCGTTTGCTTTATTAATCGTGGTGGATAGTAAAGGCAGTTCACCTGGGAAGCTTGCGACAAAAATGGCGATTAGTGCGGATGAGTGCTTTGGGACGATTGGGGGCGGTCAGATTGAATATGATTTATCGCGGCAAGCGCGTGTGTTATTGCAACAAGAAAAAAGCAGTTCGCGTTTGTTTTATGAAGTTCATAATGGTGTAAAACAAGTCTGTGGTGGTAGACAAACGGTTTTATTTTATCATTGCACTTTAGATGATTTAGCGGTGTTTCAGGCGATTAAGCTAGCGGTGCAGAAAAAAATGACACTGCAATTGTGTCTTAGCCCTGATGGATTGACACTAGAGGAAAGCCCTGAACAAGCCTTACAAATTGAGTTTAAGGATCATAAAGACTCAGGCTGGCGGTATCGTGAATTGATTGGCAAAGCAAAGACCGCTTATATTATTGGGGCGGGGCATGTCGGTCTTGCCTTATCGCAAGTCTTATCCATGCTGGATTTTGAAATTATTCTGATCGACCAACGCCCCGCTGTGCAGAGTTTTGTAGATAATACTTATGCGAGTAAGAAAATCATTGTGCCTTATACAGAGGTGACTGATTATGTTTATCAAGGTCTGAATAGTTATGTATTTATAATGACACACAGCCACAAAACAGATCAGCTGGTGCTGCAAGCCTTATTTAATCAAGAGTATGCTTATTTAGGTGTGTTAGGCAGTCGCGCTAAGATTAAAGTGATGCAGAAAAATCTTGCTGCAGTGATTGAGCAGCAAGACTGGGAGTCTATTCATGCGCCTATAGGGTTAGCAATTCATAGCCAAAGCCCAATGGAGATTGCGGTGAGTATTGCGGCAGAAGTTATTTCTGAGCAGTAGGGCATTTGGCTGCTTGGATAGGCAGACGAGACTGTGAAAGTATTTAAAAACATTTAAATGTTTAAGGTTTTTTTGTGTTTTAAAAAAATGTACTATTGAGATTCTTGATAAACACGCAGGAGTTGCTATGAAAATTTTATTACTTTCAACAGCATTTTCAGGGTTAACCCAACGGTTTTATACCGAACTTGATGATGCGGGCTATATTGTGTCAGTTGAGTTGCATCATGGAGATGTACCACAACTCTTGGAAGGCGTGGGTTTATTCAAACCAGACCTAATTCTCTGCCCTTTTCTGACCCAAAAAATTCCAGCTGAAATTTATGAAAATTATAAATGCTTAATTGTTCACCCTGGTATTGAGGGCGATAGAGGAGCCTCTTCATTGGATTGGGCGATTCAAAATGCCGCAACGGAGTGGGGCGTTACTCTATTGGAAGCTCAGGAAGAAATGGATATGGGCGATATTTGGGCTAAGAAAACCTTCCCTATGCGCCATGCGACAAAAAGCAGTTTATTTAATCGTGAAGTCACCCAAGCGGCGGTGGATTGTTTATGGGAAGCGCTGACTTATTTTGATGCACCAGATTTTAAGCCCACCTCGTTGGATTACCATAACCCTAAGGTTAAAGGGCAGCTACAGTCGCTTATGAAGCAAAAAGACCGTGCGATTAATTGGAAAAAACAAACAAGCGATGAGATATTAAGACAGCTTCATGCCGCTGATGGTAGCCCTGGGGTATTAGATGAAATCTATGGGCAGTCAGTGTTTTTATACAATGCTCATAAAGAAGAGAATCTAAGAGGGAAGGCAGGGGAAATTATTGCCACCGCAAATCATGCTATTTGTAGAGCGACGGTGGATGGCGCTATTTGGATAGGTCATTTAAAAGCGAATTTAGCCACAGAAGAACAAGGGATTAAATTACCCGCCACTATTATTTTAAAAGAGTTTTTAGCGGCTGAAAGCAGCGAAACGTCAATGTTAGGGGGATTGTTTTCAAAATCCATTAAAAATATCGACATTGATTATACTGAAGAAGGCAGACAGCTTCCTTGTCAAGAGGTCTGGTATCACACGAAAAGTAGAGTCGCTTATCTATATTTCCCCTTTCATAATGGCGGTATGAGTACTGAGCAATGTGGGTTGTTACTCTCTGTGTATCAGCATATCACCACTTTAGACGTTGATGTGATCGTGTTAATGGGGGGAGAAGAGTGCTGGGCTAATGGTATTCATCTCAATTATATTGAAGTCGCTGAGGATTCAGCAGAAGAGTCATGGCTTAATATTAATGCGATTGATGATTTAATTCTGCAGATTATCACCACCCTAGATAAAGTGACTATTTCTGCCGTTGCGGGTAGTGCGGGTGCCGGAGGTGCAATACTCGCTTTAGCAACCGATAAGGCATTCGCCAGAGAAGGTGTTATTTTAAACCCACATTATAAAAATATGGGGCAGTTATACGGCTCTGAATACTGGACGTATCTATTGCCGAAACGAGTGGGCGAGAAAGTGGCTGCTATTTTAACTGAAGAACAAAGACTCCCTATCAGTGCCAAAAAGGCATGGCGTATTGGTTTTGTGGATAAAGTGCTGGATAAAAATCATACCATTTTTGCGGCACAAATAACACATCTGGCAAGCACTTATGTGACAGATAAAGCCTTGTTACAAAAGACTTTAGCAGAAAAATCGGAAACCCGTTGTTTTGATGAAGCAAAAAAAGCACTCGCTTCTTATCGACAGTTTGAATTGACGCAAATGCACGCTAACTTTTATGGTAATGACGATTATCATCAAGCCAGAAAAAACTTTGTTTATAAAGTGAGCGATAAACAAACCCCCGAAAATATTGCTTTGCATCGGCGTAAAGAGGACTTCAGCCGTCAGCCTGCTTCTGGCAGTATGAGCCATTTTGTTTGGCAACAACAATATGCAATGGGTGATAAATTAATTGATAGTCAACATAAAGACTTGTTTGATCTTGCAGAAACACTGGTGTCTTCTGGCTCTAAACAGGAATTGCTACAAAATATTAAACCTCTTTATCTGCATGTTAAAGAGCACTTTAGAGAGGAAGAAGCCTTAATGAAAAAGCTTAATTATCATGCTTATCAGGAGCATGAAGATGAGCATAATAGCATGCTTGATCAATTAAGAAATCTAGGCAGCAACATTAATGATGGTAACTGGGATCAAACTGAAGTGTAGGGTTTTGTGGCTGAGTGGGGGAGGCATATTATTCATTCTGATATGTCATTTAATGCTTATAGGCAACAGCAGCAGGGCTTATAAATTAATGGCTGGAAGCTAGACTTAAAAAGTTTAGTTTTTAGTAATCTATCGCTCAACACACTTAGAAACGCTATATTGAGTATGACAACAAAATATCTTTATATTATGGGATCAGCATCAGGGGCAGGTAAGACTACTCTCTGCGAAGGCTTGTTAGCGCAATTATTGCTGGATGGCTATCAGCCTGAGCAATTAGCGTATATCAAACCTATGACGCAGTGCACCGATAAGCAGGCGGTGACTATCTTTTGTGAGAGTAAGCACATAGCTCACCGAAGCATTACTAGTTTGGTGTTTAAAAAAGGCTTTAGTAAAAACTTTATTGATGGTTTAAGCAAAAATTCTAGTCTGTTATTGGAAGATATATTAGCGGAAATTACACAGATTAGCACAGGCAAGGATATTGTTATTGTGGATGGGGTAGGGGGGCCGAGTACAGGCAGTGTGATCGGAGTATCTAATGTCGATATAGCACTTTCACTGAATGCACCTGTGTTGTTTGTTGGCAAACCGGGCATAGGGGCTGCAATAGACGATACGGTTTTAGCGCTTAGTTTTATGCAGCAGCAAGGTATCAAAAATATTGCTTTAGTTTACAATAAAATACCCGCTGCAAAGCTGATTAGCATCAAGTATTATGTTAGCAAGCGTTTAGCTGAGTTATTGCCTAATATTCCTGTTCTTGACTTTATCATCGACTACAGGCAGCTGGATAGTGAGGCAAAGCTGCAGTCAGCTAGGATGCTAAGTCAATGGTTGCATTCTCATATATTCAGATAGTTCAACTATCCCTTGTCGGCATATAATGATGGGTTTCGCAAAAAGACGCTCTACCCACCCTACGTAAGTTATTGAAATTATAATAGGCTGTATTTGTGTAGATACCTATGCCTAGAAGAGGTGGTATCTTTAGTTGTTCGCTTAACTCTCCAGCATTTCAAGTACTAACTTAGCCATATTAATAGAGCCACCGCCTTTGCCTACTTTCTGTTGCACGACCTTTAGCTCTTGTTTAATCTCCGCTGCATAAGACTTATCAGTCAAAATATGTAATATTTCTGTGGCTAAATTTTGTGGATTTGCCTCGGCTTGAATAAATTCTTTAACCACCGATTTTCCCGCAATAATATTAGGTAAACCAATAAATTTTGTATCGACCACTCTTTGGGCAATAAAATACGTGAGTGCCGATAATTTATAAGCCACTAACATGGGTATATTAACCAGTGCAATTTCTAGTGTGGCTGTGCCTGACACAGTCATGACCGCATCACAACACAGTAGCGTGTCATGGAATTGATTTTTAATGGCCTTTACTTTGACTGAGGAATGCTGAAAGTGGTTTTGCAATAGTTCGTCTGTGACGGAATCTGCTTGAGGGAGTACGAACTGCGCTTCGGAAAATTCTTTTTGTATTAGCTCAGCGGCTTGTAACATCACAGGCAACATACGATTAATTTCATCGGTACGACTACCCGGTAATATGCCAATAATCGGTTGATCTGGATTGAGTTCAAATGCCTTAAAGTCTTCTTGCTGACTACGCTGAAAATGTATTTTATCAACCGATGGATGACCCACATAACGCACGGGTACATTTTCTTTATCGTAATAAGGCACTTCAAAAGGGAAAATAACCGCCATCATGTCTATGACTTGCCCATATTTAACCACACGCCCAGGTCGCCATGCCCAAACTTGGGGGCTGACATAAAATAAGACTTTGATGCCATTTTTCTTGGCGAAAGTCGCGAGCTTAAAATTAAACTCTTTATAATCGACACAAATCAGTAAATCAGGGCGCTGATCTAATAATAACTGTTTCATTGCATTTAAAGCACGGCGAATTTCGGCGTAGCGTTTAATCACTTCGACCACACCGATAACCCCGATATTAGACGAATCATAGTGTATTTCGACACCTGCATCCAACATCTTTTTGCTGCCCATACCGATTGCTTGGATAGTGGGCTGACGCTTTTTTAACTCTAGAAATAAATTTGCCGCATGTTGGTCGCCTGAGGACTCTCCTGCAACTAACATAACTTTCTTGGGCAGATGATTCATATAAGCAATGACTCCTGAATTATTTAATATAAAATATGCAGTATTCTATGATACCAAACAATTGGTAAAAATTATAAAGGCATAAGTATGGCAATTTCTTTACAAGACCAGCTCTTAAACTCAGGGCTTATTAAGAAAGATAAAGCGAATAAGGTAAAAAAAGAAAAGTATAAACAATCTAAGCAACAACGCAAGAATAAAACAGTCGTAACAGACGAGACGGCATTATTAGCTCAAAAAGCGGTAGCGGAAAAACAAGCGAAAGACCGTGAGTTAAACCAACTGCAAAAAGATAAGGCAGAAAAAAAAGCGATTATTGCGCAAATTAATCAGTTAATTGAGCTGAATATTCAGCCTAAAGATGATGATGGTGTGGCTTATAATTTTTCTGATCATAATGTGGTTAAAAAAATCTTTGTTAATGCAGCGACTTTAAAAAATATTAGTCACGGTAAATTAGCGATTGTTAAGTTCAAAACAGGTTATGAACTAGTGCCTGCACCTGTTGCTGAAAAAATTAAGCAACGTGATGAGAGTTTTATTTTATTGCTGAATGACAAAATTGCAGATGAAGTTGAAGCGGATGATCCTTATGCTGATTTCCAAATTCCTGATGATTTGATGTGGTAAAAGTGGTGTGAAAGTATGATATGCAGCTTGAAGTGAGGCTGCATAAAAATACATCCAAAACGCGTTTTGGACTCCAGTTTGAAAATATGTTCACAGCCTCTAATGCCACTCCTACCAAAAACCTTTTTTACATACACAGGTTTTTATACTCTTCTAATAGAGAGACTTTAAACGGTTCAGAGCATACAATCGCCTGACTTAATGCCTTATAGCCTGCTTGGTTAAAATGTTTCCAGTCTCTCGGTCCATGAATGATTTGCTGCTTTGCGGCTTGTTGAATAGCTGGGCGCGTATCAATGAAGTTTAGCGATTGCTGTATGCTAATTGCTTTGATTGCGGCCGCTATTTGATCGCTACGCTGGGTCACTTGAGCAGGCAAGGATTGGGAGTTTAGAGCAATATTTGCAGAGCTGCTAATAGAGTAACTTTCTAATACCGCTGGGATATAGACCACGCTTATGTTTGCCTGTTTAAAATACTGTTGCATATAAATCAAACAGCGTTTAAAAATATCTAAGGCGGCTTGGGTTTGTTCTTGATTTAGCGCCATAGCGGGTGTTTGCAAGCTATTAGGCAGCCTTTGTTTTTTGCCTGCGATCCATGCTGAAGTCACCAGCTTGTTGTTATCGGGCTCTGCTAATCTATCTATTTCAGAATCTTGTGGTTTATTAAAACTATGAGCGATAAGCTTTCTCAGTGTATGGATTAGCCAACCATGATTAGCATCATAAAAATGCATAGCTCCTACCTTTTTGGTTTTAATTTTTTGTTTAAAATAAGCATGCCATGCGGCTTGATTATGACGCTTATCTTGCCCATACTCACTGACAAAACTCGTTAACTCCTCTAGGTTATCAGTCAAGTCGTTACCCGCATAAAAATATACCAAAATCTGTTTGGGGTTTTGTATATCAGTGTCTATATTGCGTTCGATAAAGCCTAGTTTAGCAATAGGCTCTTGTATCAGCCCTTCAATATTGCTGGAGCCGCTATTGCCAAAGCTTACTACGTCTTGCCCTAAATACTGATGAATTAGATGTGCAGAATGAAAAGCACTATTTTGATTGGGATTTGTCTGTAACAACCAGTCACCTTTGCCTTGTGCATAAGAGTCTCCCACTAAGGCAATATAATCATTGGGCAGCCTTTTATCTTTAGAGCTTTGGGCAAGTACTTGCAGTGCTTCTGGCAAAGCAAAATGAAATTTAAGCGGTGTTTTATGGATTAAATAGTGATTGAAAAAAAACTCTAAAAATACCAGTGTTAAAGCAATACTGATAAAGCTTAATAAGTAATTTAATAGTTTTTCTTTCATGTTCTAAAACAGGGTATAAATAAAAGGCGCAATCACTGAGCCTTCGCTAAAGACTAATAAGGTTCCTAGCAATAATAAAATCATTAAAATGGGGGCTAGCCAGAACTTTTTGCGCTCGCGCATAAAGCCCCATAAATCTTTGAGTAAATCTAACATTAGTAAGGTCTCTCCATATTTTTTGCAGGGCTGGGTGTACGATTTATACGATAACTTACCCTGTCTTTTTCGAAACGTCTTTGCATCGGGTCTTTAGCGAATATACTCATGCATAAACCTACGGGCATAAAGACCACAAAGTAGATAAAGCCTAAGATGATGCGGGTATTAATCCAGCCTAATACGGCTCCTATTTTCATCCACAGAATATAAAATGGCTTTAAAATAATCGGCAATACTAAGGCGATAAAAGCGACGGGTAATGTGAGTATGCTAAGCCAAATAGGCACGGGTTTATTTGCCAGCAAAGGAATACCTAAGCCAAAGATAAGAATCATACCGATAGCAAAGACAATACCAAATTCACGTAGTTGATTTTTTGAAATATTCATAAGCCGCTTTTAATCCAATTCAAATTCATTTTTCCATGCCTCATCTTGTTCCCATACAGGTTGATCTTTTTTAGCCATTAAGAAATTCCCCACCACTAAATAATCCATTTCGGTGCGCATAAAGCAACGGTAGGCATCTTCGGGGGTACACACAATTGGCTCGCCACGGACATTAAAAGAGGTATTGACTAGCACAGCACAGCCTGTTTTTTCTTCAAAGGCTTTTAATAGAGCATAATAACGCGGATTGGTATCAGGGTGTACTGTTTGTACGCGTGCTGAATAATCAACATGGGTGACAGCAGGTAGCTCAGAGCGTTTAATGTTTAATTTATCAATGCCAAATAATTGCTGTTGCTGATCACTCATGGCAATGCGTAAGCTTTTTTTAATAGGCGCTACTAGCAACATATAGGGGCTACGCTGCCCGGTTTTTAATTCAAAATAATCACTGACACGCTCTGCTAATACGGAGGGAGCAAACGGCCTGAAGGACTCTCGGTATTTAATTTTAAGGTTCATGATTGATTGCATCTTGGTACTACGCGGGTCGCCAATAATGGAGCGTCCGCCTAAAGATCTAGGGCCAAATTCCATACGTCCCTGACACCAGCCTAGAACATTTTCATCGGCTAATAAGTCCGCTAAACGGGGTAATAATTGCGTATCGTTTAACTCTTCAAACACAGCACCTGATTGGCTTAATTGCTGACGCGCTTCTGCGGCACTATAAGCGGGGCCTAAGTACGCGCCTTGCATCGCATCGCCTGATTCAACGCTTCTAGCGCCTTGATAATAGTCATGCCAAACGGTTAAAGCAGCACCGATTGCACCGCCTGCATCACCTGCTGCAGGTTGAATCCAAATATCTTTAAAAGGGCTGTTTGCTAATAATTTACCATTCGATACACAGTTCAGGGCAACGCCTCCTGCGAGACATAAATAGTCAGCACCTGTTTCTTTATAAATCGTTGCGGCTAAGCGCTGTACGACTTTTTCAGTGACTACTTGAATGGAGGCTGCAATATCCATTTCTTGCTGAGTAAGCGGGCTTTCGGGCTGACGTGCTGGGCGACCAAATAATTTAGCAAAGCGCTTATTAGTCATCGTCAGCCCAGTGCAATAATTAAAATATTGCATATTTAAGCGAAACGTTCCGTCATCCTTTAAATCCAGTAAATTATCCAGAATTAAATCCACATATTTAGGCTCGCCATAAGGCGCAAGCCCCATTAGCTTGTATTCTCCAGAATTGACTTTAAAGCCTGTGAAATAGGTAAAAGCGGAATACAGTAAACCTAGTGAATGTGGGAAATTGATGTCCCATAAGGGCGTGAGCTTATCGCCATCACCCAGCCATGCACTAGTAGTCGCCCATTCACCGACACCATCTAAGCAGAGTACCGCTGCTTTTTGATAAGGGCTAGGGAAAAAGGCGGAAGCCGCATGAGATTGGTGATGTTCTGAAAAAAGTAAGCTGGGTAAGTCGGCTACTTTACAGCGTCCTAACGTAGCAAGCTGCTTTTTTAACGTCGCTTTTAAATATAGCTTTTCTTTCAGCCATACAGGCATCGCGGCTACAAATGAAGCAATGCCTCTAGGCGCATAAGCAATATACGTTTCTAGTAAACGTTCAAATTTAATTAAAGGTTTATCATAAAAAACCACACTGTCTATCTCTTGTAAGGAAATATTGGCTTCCTGCAAACAGTAAGCAATTGCTGCTGCGGGGAAGCTGGGGTCGTGTTTCTTACGAGTAAAGCGTTCCTCTTGTGCGGCGGCAATAATTTTCCCATCAATAATTAATGCAGCGGCACTATCATGGTAATAAGCAGAGAGGCCTAATATTTTTTTCATACGCTTTACAAGAGTGAGTGTTGTTGAGGGGCTACAAACTTAAGACGGGACAAGCAGTTGTAGGGTATCGCACTGCGTACCCTATGCCGACCAAAAGGTACGCAGTGCGATACCCTACTATAGTGTCCTGTG
>WTCM01000164.1 GCA_013138595.1 Methyloprofundus sp.
TTGCAGTAGAAAATAATGCGAGTTATGACAACTCTGGCTTATTAATGATTAAAGAGATCCGCATTAACGGGCAAAGTTTTCGTGCCAGCTTACAAAATCTGGGCGATTTTAAATTTAAAGTACAATCATTGGAGCCATCCAATGCTACATTACAAAACCCCGCTTATTACGATCCTGAATTAGAAACCGCAGTACTTTCTAGGCTTGATTTTGAGGCCAGCCATTTTTCGATACGCCTAAAACATATAGGCAAGGAAATTTTTCAGCTAGAAAAAGACCGTATTACTCAGCTCCCGACTATTTTAGATCAAGGTTGGGATGAAACAACGCGCGCTGAGTTTTATCAAACAACGCAAGGATCCCGCGTGATTCCTTACGATTGGTTTTTACATTTAGAGCAAGCACAAGGGCAACAAAAACTTAAAGACCCTAAAAATATGCGACGCATGGGGCTGCTTGTTGATGAACCTAGTGATACAAACCCCGATCAATTAGCGGTAGGGCTTGCTAAAGACACGCATTTAACGCGTGGCGACTCGGTGGGTATTACTTGTGCATTCTGTCATACAGGGCAGTTAGAATACCAAGGAAAAATCATAAGAATTGATGGCGGACAAAGCTTCGCTGATATTGAGGCATTCCAAGGTGGAATTTTAAACGCCCTAGAGGCAACGCTTGCAAATCCGCCAAAACTTAAGCGCTTTACGGATAATATTGTAAGCCCTCTTGCAAATGAAGAAACCTTGACTCAACTGTTGACCGATATGGAGAAGTATCGTGATAACTTGCAGGGGCGTATTACACGTAGTGCCGGTGACACGCCTCATGGTCCTAGTCGTACTGATGCCTTCACTATTATAGGTAATGAAGTCAGCTGTTTTTTACTGGATATTCCTGAAAATTGCACTCTCGCAAATGCGCCGGTTCAATTTCCTTTTCTATGGAATACCCCTGATTTTGAATGGGTACAATATAATGCCTCAGTACATAGCGCTATTGGGCGTAATGTCGGTGAAGTAACAGGTGTTTTTGCTGAATCAGAAATCGAGTTAACGAATGCAGGTCCTAGCATTATTTCCACAGCCGATATTCCCAGTATTTTTCGTTTAGAAGAGATCCTTAAACAACTTAAATCTCCTACTTGGCCTGAAGAGATTTTTGGAGCAATTGATACTGAACTAGCAAATCAAGGGGATGTTATTTTTGCTGAAGCTTGTGCAAGCTGTCATACCGAAGATCCACAACCACGTACCGAACCTAATGTTTTTGGCACTACATTTGCAAAAGTTAACTTTGAAACGCCATTGAGCGAGCTGCAAACAGACCCAACCGCCGCCCTTTCATTTGCAACTCGCCGTGCATTCCCAGGTGCTTTGGAGCCTATTGCTGCTGCTGAGGGTGTTATTGGTGAAGATGGTAAAGTACCTGTCCCCACTTTACTCAATATCTCAGGCCGCTTAATTCTAGGACGCTTTATTGCGCTTGAGCAGCTCACCGAGCCAGAAATATATGAACTGACAGGTTATCGTGAATCACGCAGCCCCACTGTTGCTCAACTGACAACGTATAAAGCACGCCCTTTAAATGGTGCAAGTATGACAGCTCCTTTTCTACATAATGGTTCAGTAGCCTCCATGTATGAGCTGTTGTTACCTGTAGCAGAAAGGCTTACATCATTTCATGTCGGTAATTATCAATTTGATCCGATTAAACTAGGCTATTCAACCCAGCCTACTGAAAGCTCTATGCTATTTGATACCACAGTAACGGGCAATAGTAATTCAGGGCACCTTTTTGGAACAGATTTAAATGACGAAGAAAGAATGGCACTGATTGAGTATATGAAAACCTTGTAATGGCTTAACGGCTTATCACTGCCATTAAGTTAACATGAAATAGGATGTGCTGAGGCACGAAGCGCATCTTTCACGGGTTATTTCCGCGCGGGTATGAAGCTGTTTATCCCGTGTTAAAACGCCCAAAACGCGTTTTGGACTCCAACTTGTCCCATCTTAAGTTGGTAGCCCCTATAACTTAGGAACCTGCACGATCCTTAAGGCATTATTTCTCTAAAATCCCTAATCGCAGGGAACTCACTAATCTGCCTGATAGCCTTTGTTGTATCAGGTAGATTAATACTCATTAAATGCCTCACACCAAATGCTTGTGCGGCTCGCAACACGGGTAAACTATCATCTACCATTAACGTGGATTGCTTTTCCCAACCTTGCTGCTGTTGAAAAGCCGTCCAAAATTTAGCATGCTCTTTCGCATAGCCAAAATCATGCGAGCAAATAATCTGTTCAAAAAAGGGCTGTAAACAGGTTTTTTCCATTTTTAAGGACAGTGCGTCTCGGTGCGCATTGGTCACGAGTAACACTTGCTTATCTGTTTGCTGCAATGCGGTTAAAAATTCAGTGACATGTGGCAGCACACTGATTAAATCGGCAATTTCTGTTTTTAAAGCAACAATATCCAGCTCCAAAGCATCACTCCAATAATCTAAGCAATACCACTCCAGCTTACCTTCCATACTTTTAAATAAAGGCACTAAAATAGCCATTGCCTGAGCAAGACTGAGCTGATTTTTTTGTGCGTAACGCTGAGGTACAAATTCCAGCCAAAAATGATTATCAAAATTCAAATCGAGCAAGGTGCCATCCATATCGAGTAAAACAGTATTAATTTTGTTCCAATTAAGCATAACAAAGGCTATAGTGATAAGAAATAAATAAGCCCACCTTAGCAAATATGTCAGAAAAACCGAAAATTCTTAATAGAAAAGTTGTTGCTCAATCACGTTTGTTTCAAATTGAAGCCTTAGATTTAGAATTTAGCAATGGTGCTAAAAGACAATATGAGCGCCTTATGCGCGGTAAGGGCAGTCATGGCGCAGTGCTTATTATTCCCATGCTAGACAATGAAACCGTACTGTTAATACGCGAGTATTCGGGCGGAGTTGATCGTTACGAACTGGGGCTAGCAAAAGGTAAAATCGACGCAGGTGAAACCGCGCTAGAAGCCACTAACCGAGAGTTAAAAGAAGAAGTGGGTTATGGCGCGCGGAAAATCCAGCAACTCAGTGCATTTTCGATTGCTCCTAGCTATATGGAGCATACAACAGAAATTATGCTTGCCGAGGACTTATATCCAGAAAGGCTTTTAGGTGATGAGCCAGAGGAGTTACAAGTGATTCCTTGGAAGCTAGATAATTTAGCTGAACTTTTCAACAGTGGAGAGTGTACAGAGGCGCGCAGTATTGCCGCTCTCTACATGGCAAGGGATTATTTTAAACCCGTTTAGCTGATTAACTTAAAAAAGGCTCTAGTGTCGCACTTGCTTCTTCACAAGAAATCGTACTGCGCTCGTGCTTTAAAATGTAATCTGCAAAATGCTGAATACAGCGCCAGTTTTTAGGGTCTTCTATAAATTCAAAAGCTTGCGTAAATAATTGTTTAATCACTAAATCTCGCTCTGCGGCATCGCTGACAAAGTATTTCAAATACTGATGTGCTTGCTCTAAATCAGAGTGCCCCCCATAATTTTGTAACGCCACGATATTGACTAAATAAGGGTTAAAGATCTCATCATCGCGCATAGCGACATATTTAGCTTCTGCTAAAGGCCCTGCAAGTAAATTAATAATATCGGCTTCATAAGCTTGTTTTAAATCTTGCCTTTCAGTCTCAGTGGCAAAATGATCTTTTTCAATCTCAGCAATCGGTAAATTTTCAATTAAACGTCCGCCTTCGACTCTAGCAAAAAAAGGCTGTTGATTTTGTTGTTGATGATCAAGCGTCACTTGAAAAAAGACAGGAGGAAGTTGCTGCTGATGATTTCTAATATAAATAGCGACCACATGACCTGCTTCATGAAAAGCAATATGTCGATGTAATTCCTGATTTGAAGTCCCTGAAACTTGTACGATATGTTGAGTTCTTTGCATAAGTCTTGCTCGGCTGGGATAAAAAAAAGATGCGGCCAATAAAGACCGCACTAGAGGAAGGAGATAGCTCTGATATTCCAGAAAAGGAACGCATTCAAGAGTTGGGCATAGTTTATGCAAGTTGCGCTTAATTGAAAATGTGACATTTTGACGCGCGACAATTTGTCGCTATAGTTGGCATAGTTTCTGCTTTATATTATTCTTTGGCTGATGAAACATAGCTAAAATCAGCGGTTTATCAGCTGCATCAACCAAACAAACCGTTATATCCCTTATTTTGCTATGGCATTTAGCGTATTTAGCAAGTAGTTGTCAAAATATTGCTTGATTCACTTTTATGGTTTAATTATTTTAAGTTATTTTTATGCGCACTGAGTGCGCTAAAATATCGGCTTTTGATTGATAATGTTCGACTACCACAAAACACGGGGCATAATAGTCATGTAGGTGCAGATTTATCTGCACTGTGCGGCTAAAGCCACACCTACGAATAATGCCGCTATACTGCATATCCCGTGTTAAATCTGTCGCCCAATGTTCTTGTGAGTGATCCCTTCTTATGCAAATATCCCTGATTATTCCTACTTATAACCGTTGTGCCAGTTTACGTAGAGCGCTAGCCTCTGTCTTACAGCAAAGTTTACTCCCCGATGAAATTATTGTAGTAGATGACGGCTCCACCGATACCACGGCAAACATGCTTGCCACCGAGTTCCCACAGGTCATTTATATTGCACAAGAAAATACAGGCGTAAGTGCGGCGAGGAATGCAGGTATACGACTAGCAAAAGGTGAGTGGCTTGCTTTCTTAGATTCTGATGATACTTGGCTCGCTCAAAAACTGGCAATACAAGTCAGTGCATTAAATGCGAGTGATGGCTTAAAAATTTGTCACACGGAAGAAATATGGATTCGCGATGGTGTGCGAGTGAATGCGATGAATAAACATAAAAAAACAGGCGGCTGGATTTTTAAACACTGTTTACCCTTATGCGCGATGTCCCCCTCTTCTATTATGATTCATCGCTCTGTTTTTGATGAAGT
>WTCM01000066.1 GCA_013138595.1 Methyloprofundus sp.
GGGCGGTTAAAAAGTGGGAGCAAGGCACAAGTACACCTAATGGCGCGGCATTAAGGCTTATTTCTATTGTTGATAAAAAAGGGCTTGAGGTGGTTTTATAGTTTGATTGTTTAGCATTAAATCAAACCTGATAAGGTGATGTTTTTTTTGGGAGGGCATAAACTCACTGCAAGTGATAGAAAATGATAAATTAAAAAAAGGTAGGGTAGGCTAGGTATCATTTGTAAGGTGCTGTAAGTTTGTAAGCTTATTTTTTTCTACTTTAAGCTAAGCATATTTTTTTGCTTATAGCTTATGCTTTTTTTAATGGCGGGTACTGGGGGTATTTCATGCCTAATATGCGTTACATTTTCCTGTGGGTTTACCTGTAGCATTAAAAAAATCCCCACCGCGCCGATGCTTCGCGCCTTTCACCTAGGTAGGTATTTTTATTATATACAGCGTTAATAGCCATTAAGGAATTTTTCGGCTATATGTGGCGCTACGCTGCCTTAAAAGCTTCCAGCCATGCTCTGTTAAAATAGCTTTGATTTGTTTCTCGTACGGTTACTATATGGTCGGTTAGTAATACATCCACATAAGGCTTAGCTGTAGAGTTATTTAATTCTGAAAGTGTGGCTATAGCATCCTTTATTTCGTTTTGTAGCTCTTCATAGTTTGATGCTTCAATCACTAAGCCTTTAATATCTCGACTGGTAGCAACAAAAACATCCGCTTCTTTATCATGTATAAAGTCGATACGAATAACCAGCTTAACGCCAAGCTTTGATAAGAAATTAGCTAAGGGATAGCTGGTGGGATAGCTCGTATTATTTATTCCAATAAGGGTAGTTTGGCTTTATATTCTAGGAGGTTAAGTGTAAATTCAGCTTAATAATACCTTGCTGGATGCTGGTAAAAATTATAGCACTTAATCTAAAATTGAATTTTCAGGGAAGAGCGGTATTAGGTTTTTACAGTTTTAATCCCATTCATTACGCAGAGTCCTTTGAATTTCTACAGGGTCGCCTTTAAATGCGCTAATTTCGGGGAGTTCATTAATAATATCGGTGAGCAGCGTTGCTGGTTTTTCCTTATGGGCATATTGATTAAGCAATTGCTCTATAAGGTCATTGCTTGATAAATGTGCCTGTTCAGCCGCTTGTTGAAGCTGTATGGCGACATCGTCTTTAAGTTTTAGTGTTTGCATAAGACCTTATCCTGTTGTGATGCTATTCACTACACTTTCTTTTTTCGGGCTGTGAAAAATAAATAACCAAAAATACTCGCTAGCAATAAAGCAATGATATAAGGTAAGTTACTAGCCATATCGACAGGTTTTTCAACATTGGTAAAGTCAAATTTAGTCAGTACACCTAATCCTGAGTCATTAACATCAATCATTATACGGCGTGCTTTTAAGTCAGATATTTGGACTTCTCCGCCATCAAAGGATTTATAATTCTTAGAACGGATTTGTTCAAAATTAGGAAAAATAGGCGAGGATGAGAAGTGTGCTTTTGCACCTATCGCAGCCGCTAATTCCTTTTCTATTTGCTCACTGGTTTTTCCCTTAGTCATGATTTTTATGGGCGTATTACTATCAATCGTCACTCCAATAAACCCGCCTGCCGCTTCTTGCTTAATACCTGTTGAAAAACCACGGATATATTCAACTGCCGCTGAATACACTACATCAATCGCAATATCAACTTTAGCGGCATTAAAACTTTTACCTGCAAGTGAATATTCCAACTCTTGATTACTATAATCTCTGACAGTAATACGCGCTAAATCAAATCCATCACGATTACTAACGCTGAGTGTTGATTGTTTATTTGTAGCAATCGCACCGCGTAAATGTGGGGAATCATGATCTATCGCACCATTTAATGCTTTGGTTAATTTATAAGCGACTTCGCTACTGGAGGTAGGGGCAGCCATTTCTGTGCCACTAATAAAGGTTAAGCCGTTGGCATTGTATAAGCGCGACTCACCTTTACGCCATGAGACTAAATAAGATAACGCTGTTTCTCCCGTGCGTTTGGACTCACTTGTTTGGAGTTCTAGTTGTTGGGTATTAGCGGGGGAGGCTTGTATGACACTTGTTGCGCTAACAAGTGTCATTAAAAAAGTGATGCTGCTTATTTTTTTTATTGTCATGGTCTATCCGATTAGAAAATTTATATCAGTTTACCCCGAAATTTATATAAATGCTTATAAACCCCGTCCAGATAGAAACTCGTCATTCCCGAAGTTTGTTGATCGGGAATCCATGTTGAGCATAGATTCCTGCTAACAGCATGCAGGAATGACGGTTTTTTTTATAATCCTAACTGGAATATCCCATTTTTACTGGAAATTAGGATGTTTTTAAAATTACGATTTCCAAAATGGTTGGGGTTTATGACAGAGATAAAGTGTCAAACCGTGCATCAAAGCTGCAAATCATCAATAAACCCCAGTTTATGATCATTAATCTGCCCAGAAAACCGTTCCCAAACGCCTGCTTCTTGCGCGATTTTTTTAAAATTATCAGAGCGATTAGTCATTTCAGACGCGGTTAAAATCAGTTCTAACTCTAAAGGCGGTAAAGACTTCATTAAGGATTTTACTAAGTCACGGTTTACCCCGTTACAGCCAAAATCTCCCAAACATAAAGCTCGTGAAAAACCATAAAATTGCTGCATACGACTTTCACATAAAGCCGCATAGCGCGTGCTTCTTTGTGGTTTTTTTAAAGATTCAGTAATAGCCAAACTGGTGACAGCGGCATTATAAAGCGCGTTTTGTACCCCATGTGAAAAAATCGGATCAACAAACCCCGCCGCATCGCCTATACAATAGTAATTTGCCGCACAAGTCTGAGTGGCATAATAAGAATAATCAGGGCGATAGCTTAAGGAATTATCAATAAATTCAGCGTCTTTTAATAAGTCTTTAATATACGGCAACTGGGTACACATTTGCAGATAATAAGCTTCTCGATCCGCCTTAGTCATCCCTGCTAGTCGCTCTGTTTTCACGATTAAACCAATACTGGTATTTTTGCGCAAGGTGATGTGCCATAACCAGCCATCAGGGTGTGATGAAATAAACGTCACAGGGCGTATCCGACGAATATCCGCATAATCATGGCTTTTAGCATCTGCCCCCACATAGCGAGAATTTTTGAAATAACCCCATAAAGATAAGAACTTAAATTCAGGGCTAATATTTTGTCGTGTCTGCATTTGATGCGCTAATACAGAGCTATGCCCACTCGCATCAACCACAATACGGCACTGTATTGTTCCCTCGGTATTACTCTCTCCACGGG
>WTCM01000210.1 GCA_013138595.1 Methyloprofundus sp.
CACGTACAGGCGGACATAGAGTGATTGATGCCTTAGCAACTTTAGGTTTTGATTATCCTAAACGCAGTAAATTTTTTATCAGTGAATTAGAAAATTTCTTATTACTTTGCCGTGAAGAAAATATGAACCCATTAGAGCCAGTCGGTTCTTATGCGGGTGCAATGGGCGTGCCACAATTTATGCCGAGTAGTTACCGCCATTATGCCGCTGATTTTGAAGGCGATGGCAAGCGAGATATTTGGAATAACCCAGCTGATGCGATTGCCAGTGTGGCAAATTACTTTGCTATGCACCATTGGAAAGCAGGAAAAAATATTACCTTTCCTGTGACGACCATCGGCGAGCAATATAAAAAAGCATTAAAGAAAGGTTTAAAGCCTGACTATACCGCTGCACAATTGAGATCTTACCAAGTCACTATTCCAGCGGCTGTTGCGAATACTGAAAAAGTAAAACTATTAAGTTTTGAGCAAGAAAATAGCAAAGACTTATGGGTAGGCTTAGATAATTTCTATGTGATTACTCGTTATAACCATAGCCCGCTTTATGCAATGGCGGTATTTCAATTAAGTGAAGTGATTAAAGCGAAGTATCTTGAAACTTATCCGCAATGAAAGCACTCAGCTTTTTAATCTGTACAGCCTTATTGCTAGGCTGTACTAAAAAGTCTGAAAAAATTCTGCCTCCAGTTAATATTGTCGATGGCAAACCCGATTTTATCCCTGTCGATATTGCCGCTATTCCCGATGTTGTTCCGCAGTTTGAGCCTTATTTATCAGCCGAAGATTACATAATCTTTGGTAAGACTTATCAAGTGTTAAAAGATAATACAGGCTTTAAACAGCAAGGGATTGCCTCATGGTATGGCACTAAGTTTCAGAAAAAAACAACGGCAACAGGGGATGTTTACGATATGTTCAAGCTGACTGCGGCACATAAAACCTTACCTATTCCCAGTTATGCTAGAGTCACTAATTTAGAAAACCAACGTAGTATTATCGTTAGAATTAATGACCGCGGTCCTTTTCATGATCACCGTGTGATTGACCTCTCTTATGCCGCTGCGGTTAAGTTAGGTATCGATAAGTTAGGCACAGGTTTTGTCGATATTGCAGCTGTTCAAGTAGGTGAAGTTAGCAGTTCAGCGGGCATTGTTGTCGCTAAAAAGGTTTATTATCAAATTGGAGCATTTTCTACAGAGGAGAATGCGCTTTTGTTACAAGCTCAAATTAAAGCAGAGCAATTACTTAAAAGTAGAATCTCAGCCGTTAAAACTGCGGCAGGAACCTTTTATAAACTACAATTAGGCCCTATTTCCTCGGTTTCTGAAGCAGATCATATTGCCTTAGTACTGGAAAAGCTGGGGCTTGTTGGCGGGTATTATCTTTCTGAATAAGTCTTTTAAACTTTGTATAAAACCTTTCAATTTAAAATTTATAGCTAAGTGTGTACAATACACATAATGAAGAGTAGAGATATTATTAAGCGATTAAAACGTGATGGCTGGGTACTTCATCATGTTAAAGGGGATCATCACCAATTTAAACATCCAAAAAAATCAGCAAAAGTGACTGTTCCTCACCCTAACAAAGATATTGCAATAGGAACGCTAAAAAGCATTTATCGCCAAGCAGGTTGGAAATGAAATATTCAGTGGTTATACATAAAGACTTAGATTCAGACTATAGTGTTACCGTTCCTGATTTAGCAGGCTGTTTTTCTGCTGGAAGTACGGTTGAAGAAGCCTTTTCTATGGGCAAAGAAGCAATAGAATGTCATATTGAAGGGATGCTTTTAGATGAAGAGGTCATTCCTAAGCCTTTGTCTATTGAAAGGCATCAAGTAAATCCCGATTATGTTGATGGAATATGGGGGCTTATTGAAATAGATATAAGTCAGCTATCTCCAAAATCAAAAAGAGTGAATATTACCATGCCTGAATACCTATTAAATACAGTGGACAATTACGCTAAGAAACATGGTGAAACTCGTTCTGGTTTACTTGCTCATGCTGTGACTGAATATATGGGAAGTCACCAATAAGTGATGCTATAAAGCTTATAGCATCTCTATAAAATATTCCTAAAGTTCATGCGTTATACTTTCTCTCTGCATGTTATAATCTTTTCCCATTAATTCGTTTAAATTCCTTTATTTATGTCCCCTAAAACCTCCGCATTTTCCTTAAAAAACGTACGATTAACATTTTTAGTCTTGTTAATTTTACCTATCGCACAACTGCAAGCAGAAAATAAAATTCTGATTCCAGCAGCTCCACAAGTTGCTGCGAGTAGTTATATCCTGCAAGATTTTCATAGTGGTCGAGTGTTAGCGGAACTGAATGCGGATGAGGTTTTACCACCCGCTAGTTTGACTAAAATTATGACGGTGTATATTGCTTTTCGTGAACTCAGCCAAAATAGCTTAAGCTTGGATGATATGGTCACGGTGAGTGAAAAAGCATGGCGCACACCAGGTTCTAAAATGTTTATTGAAGTGAATAAACAAGTAAGAGTTGAAGACTTATTAAAAGGGGTTATTATCCAATCAGGAAATGATGCCAGTGTTGCTTTAGCTGAACATATTGCGGGCGATGAGCAAACCTTTGCACAAATGATGAATCAGCAAGCAGTGCGCTTAGGTATGAATAGTACCAACTATATGAATGCCACAGGGCTGCCTGTGCCTCAACAACACTATACGACAGCGCGTGATTTAGCGGTGTTAACACGTGCGGTGATTAGGGACTTTCCAGAGTATTATCGCTGGGATGCGCAAAAAGAATTTACTTATAATAAAATTACCCAGAAAAACCGTAATACACTTTTGTGGCGCGATGAGTCGGTGGATGGTGTCAAAACAGGACATACAGAAGAAGCAGGTTACTGTTTAATTGCTTCAGCTAAGCGTGAAAATATGCGTTTAGTATCGGTGGTTTTAGGCACTAAAAGTAAAAGCGCACGTGCGAATGAAAGCCAAACCTTGTTAAATTATGGGTTCCGTTTTTTTGATACCCATAAACTCTATGATGCGAACACCGAACTAGCATCGGCTAGAATTTGGAAAGGCTCGACTGAAAATGTGAGCTTAGGTATTGTAGAAGATTTATATGTGACTATTTCCAGAAGACATTATAAAGAGATGAAAGCGTCGACTAATGTGGACGTGACCATTATGGCTCCAGTTGAAGCAGGGACTCAATTGGGTACTGTGAATGTCACTTTACGCGATAAGTTGGTCAGCTCAGCACCTTTAGTCGCCTTAAATGCGGTTGAAAAAGGTAGCTTTTTACAACGTGCTTATGATTCTGCACTGATGCTGATCGATAAATAAGTTAATGAAAGATAAAAACGTTTATTTGAATGGTGAGTACTTACCTTTATCAGAAGCTAAAATATCGGTATTAGATCGGGGCTTTTTATTTGGTGATGGCATTTATGAAGTGATTCCTGCTTATTCGGGGACATTATTTTGCTTAGAGGCGCATTTGCAGCGCTTAAACAATAGTTTAAAAGGCATCCGTTTAGAGTTGTTTTTAAGTACCCAGCAGTGGCTGGATATTTTGCAGCCTTTATTAATTGAGGGCGATGCGCAGTATATTTATTTGCAAATTACTAGAGGTGTTGCGGATAAACGAGATCATGCCTTTCCTGCGCAGTGTGAGCCGACTATTTTTGCCATGTGCTCGGCAATTGTACCTTTTGAGGGGGAGCAAGGGGTTAAGGCGATTACTTTAGATGATGTGCGTTGGGAATTATGCAATATTAAAGCGACCACCTTATTAGGCAATCTTTTATTACGCCAGCAAGCAGTGGAAAAACAGTGTGCAGAAGCGATTTTAATTAAAGACGGTTATGCAACCGAAGGTGCGGCGAGTAATGTGTTTGTCGTGATTGAGGGCGTATTACTCACGCCTCCTAAAAGCCGTGATATTTTGGCGGGTATTACGCGTGATGTCATTATTGAGTTGGCTAAAGCGAATGGCTTGACGGTGAGTGAAAGTAGCATAGCGATTGAGGAATTACAAAATGCCGATGAGATTTGGTTGAGCAGTTCTACACGAGAAATTTTACCTGTAATTAGCTTAGATAATCAGCCTGTGGGTGATGGGCAAGTAGGTCCTGTATGGAAAATGATGCAGCAATTATTTCAAGACTATAAGCGAGCCGTTTCATGAGCGATTTAGAGCAAGATTCACCGTTTGATTTCCCCTGTCAATTTCCCTTAAAGGCAATGGGCAGAAATATTCCTGATTTAGATGCCATTATCGTGGGGATTATTCGTGCACATGTTGATGATTTAAGTGAAGCTGCGGTGACCACGCGTTTAAGCAAAGGCGGTAAATTCATTTCGATTACGGTTGAAGTAAGAGCGCAAAGCAAGGCGCACCTTGAGTTGATGTATGCGGATTTAAATGATTGCCCGCATATTGTGATGACCTTGTAATTTAATCAATATAACGAAACGAATGGGAGCCCAAAATGCGTTTTGGACAGTTCTCATGTTATTAATCATACCTCAGTCATGGCGACGAATTTTTAATGAAAGCGCAAAAAATCATTGCTATTAGTGCTTGTTTATTAGGGCATAAAGTCCGTTATGATGGCGCAGACCAAGCGCATCAAATCATTCAGCAATTACAGCGCTATTTTGAGGTAATCCCTGTTTGCCCAGAAGTGGGTATTGGCTTAACCGTGCCGCGTGAGAAAATAGAATTACATCAGCAAGGTGACGAAGTGCGCTTATTAACGACGACGCAGCCTAGCAAAGACTTAACGGTGGCAATGGTCGCTTATGCGGGGATGTTTTTACAAAACCATGCAATTTCAGGCCTGATTTTAAAAGATAAATCGCCTAGTTGTGGTGTTGCCAATTGCAAGCAGTTTGATGAGCATGGCTTGATGCAGCGTGAAGGCACCGGTATTTTTGCTGCAGCGGTTAGGCAATTAAAGCCAAACTTACCGATGCTACAAAGTCACTTAGTCAATCAGGACAGTGATTTAGACAGCTTTATACGACAAGTGAATGAATATTAAGATACGCCAATTAGGCTTACAAGATTATCAAAGTTGTTGGCAAAAAATGCAAGACTATACCTTAAGCAGGGATGAACACAGTAGTGATGAGCTATGGATTGTTGAGCACCCAGCTGTTTTTACACAGGGTTTAAATTGCAAGCCAGAGCATTTATTACAAGCCACCAATATTCCTGTTGTTAAAACTGACAGAGGAGGGCAGATTACCTATCATGCTCCAGGTCAGCTAGTGGTGTATTGTTTAATTGATATTAAGCGCAAGCCGTTAGGGGTGCGTCAGTTGGTGACGATTTTAGAGCAGGCAATGATACAGACCTTAGCACAATACGGGCTACATGCCGTTGCTAAAGCAGATGCACCGGGTGTCTATATTGATACCATGAAGATTGGCTCAGTGGGCTTGCGTATTAAAAAAGGCTGTAGCTATCATGGCTTAAGTTTAAATAATTCACTGGATTTAAGCCCGTTTAGTTTTATTAACCCCTGTGGTTATCAAGGCTTGCAAGTCACGAAATTAGAAGATTTTGGCGTGCATATAAAAACAAATGAGCTTGCAGTTCCTGTGATTAATGCGATTGTGAATGCTTTGGGTTAAGCATTAATCACTGACGAGACTGTGAAAGTATTATCAAACTGGAGTCCAAAACGCGTTTTGGGCGGTTCTTTATCTAGTTTCGTTATTGTAAGGTCTCATGATTGAATAAAATACGCCCAAAACTTGTTTTGGACTCCAGTCCTCTTACTTACAAAAATTACACTATTTCTATGTCTAAAGTTCAAGCTCCTTCACGTGGTACGCCAGAAACACACCAGCGCAATGCTGAAAAATTGGCTAGAATTCCTATTAAAGTAGAGACCAGCGAAACGGTTCTACGCAAACCTGATTGGATACGCATTAAATTAAGTAATAACCCCGATATTGTGCAAATCAAAAAAACATTGCGTAAAAATAATTTACACAGTGTTTGTGAGGAAGCAGCTTGTCCTAATTTAAATGAGTGTTTTAGCCTAGGCACAGCGACTTTTATGATTATGGGCGACCTATGTACAAGACGTTGCCCTTTTTGTGATGTGGCGCACGGGAAGCCCTTGCCTTTAGATATTAATGAGCCGATCAACCTAGCGAAAACAATTAAAGAATTAGCACTTAAATATGTGGTGATTACTTCGGTCGATAGAGATGACTTGCGTGATGGCGGTGCAGGGCATTATGTGGCTTGTATTAGCGAGACTCGCGAGCAGTCACCGAAGACAAAAATAGAAGTATTAGTGCCTGATTTTAGAGGGCGACTGGATGTTGCGCTTGCGATATTAAAAACGGCACCTGTAGATATTTTTAATCATAATCTTGAAACCATTCCGCGTTTATATAAACAGGCTAGACCTGGGGCAAATTACCAGCAATCGTTGGATTTATTAAAAGCGTATCATCAAATGTTACCTGAAGTCCCGACTAAATCAGGATTAATGCTAGGGATTGGTGAAGAGCAAGAGGAAGTGCTGGAAGTTATGCGCGATTTACGTGCACACCACTGTTCAATTTTGACCCTAGGGCAGTATTTGCAACCGAGTAAAGATCATCTAGCCGTACAGCGCTATATTCCACCTGCAGAATTTGATGAATATGCAGTGCTTGCTAAGGAAATGGGCTTTAAGCAGGTGGCAAGTGGCCCTATGGTACGCTCGTCTTACCATGCTGATGAACAGGCTAAAGCTTTGTTAACTGGGAATGATTGACTACAAACTTAAAGCCTAAAACAAAGCGGTTGATAGCTTTGTTTTAGCGCGTACCAAAAACCACAATGGTTTTACCATGAGCGGTGATTAAGTCTTTGTTTTCCATTTCTTTTAAGATACGTCCGACCATTTCTCTCGAACAACCGACAATACGCGCAATTTCTTGGCGTGTAATATGTAGTTGCATGCCATCAGGGTGAGTAATCGCATCAGGCTCTTTGGTGAGTTCTAATAAGGTGCGAGCAATACGTCCTTCAACGGCTAAAAATGCAAGATCACAATATTTTCTATTGGTGATTAAAAGCCTAGAAGCAATCTGCCCACCAAATAAATAAAGTAAAGCAACAGCATGCGGAGCAAGTTCGCCTTTGAGTACTTCACGTAAACGGCTGTAACTTATTTTGGCAAGCTTGCAGGCAACGCGTGTTTTAACGGTGACTTCACGATCCCCAACATCTTTGAATACGCCCATTTCACCAATAAAATCATATCTATTTAGATAGGCAAGAATAAGTTCTTTGCCTTCTTCATCTTCCGCAATGACGCTAGCAGAGCCATCGATAATATAGTGCAGGCAATCACTTTTATCGCCTGGGTGCATAATGGTTGTTTTTGCAGGGTAACTATGTACATGACATAGTGTGAGTAGTGCAGTAATAGCAGCTTGTGTTTCGGCGCTTTGTTCTTCGACTTTCATAGACAATAGGAACCTGTTCGTTCAGCTTTAAGTTATGTACTACTCTCTAAATATTTAGAGGGAAGTACTGTTTAGGAGCTATTAAATCGAGTTTATTAGCTATCAAAAATCACTAGGGTGAGCGCTTAAAGCGCTATGCAAAACAAGCAGTATGATGTGTCAGTCTGTTTTGCTTAAAAATTAAAGTAGAGTTGGTCGGTAAGCCGGGTTTTGTCGAGGACAGTCATTCATCTAGGCCATAAGTCACCTTATGGCTCAAGCAATCTACCCAGGAGCCGCGCGGGCAGCGCGTCTGCTCCTCTATTTGATCTTGCTCCAGATAGGGTTTACCATGCCGCTACTGTTACCAGTCACGCGGTGCGCTCTTACCGCACCATTTCACCCTTACCTCGCTCCTGAATCTAGGATTCAAGCGCGGGGCGGTTTATTTTCTGCTGCACTTTCCGTAGGCTCGCGCCTCCCAGAGGTTATCTGGTATCTCGCCCTTTGGAGCCCGGACTTTCCTCTACCCCGCTTGCGAACAAGCGAGATAGCGACTGCCTAACCAACTCTGCGTAACAGTATAGCTGATTTTCAGTGCTAAATAAAAATAATTACTTTATCTTTTCTAGGGTAGATCAGCAGTTTTACTATTTTGCTGCTGTGTTCGACAAATATAGCTAGGGTATTCTACTGTGGAGCGTGCATGGAATAACATCCCGAAGTTAGAAATCGGGAGTTTGTTTTATGCACCTTTCTACCGATTAACTTTTTTCAGAAAGTTCTAATGCCGTTTGATAGAGTAGTTTTTTACGCGCACCTGTAATCTCGGTTGCTAATTGCACCGCCGTTTTAATTGAGCACTCACTTAAAAGTGCTTTGAGGGTCTTGAGTTGCTGCTCATTTAAGGTATCGGGTTTTTTATCAATTTTTGCGCCTGACACCATGACGACAAATTCACCACGCTGCATATTACTATCTTGCTCAATAAGTTTGAGCATATCGGCAAGGCTTGCTTTGACAATCGTTTCATGCAATTTAGTCATTTCTCGGGCAATTGCAATTTCTCGATCAGCGGGGATACAGCTAACTAAGTCACGGATACAGGCAAGAATACGGTGACAGGATTCGTAGAAAACCCACGTTTCTGTATTATTTTTTTGCTGCTTAAAAAGTATTTGCCGCGCACTTGATGTACGCGGTAAAAAACCTAAAAAAGAAAATTGTGTGACTGCTAGCCCTGAGGCTGATAAAGCCGCAATAAGCGCGCAAGCACCTGGAATAGGAGTCACTTGCATGCCTGAACTTTGAGCAAGAGCCACTAAAGGCATTCCTGGATCGCTAATCAGTGGTGTGCCTGCATCAGAAATAATCGCAATGGACTGCCCTTGCTGCAGTTTGTCAACTAAACTTTGGGCATTTTGCACTTCATTGTGTTGGTGTAGCGAGATGCAGTGCGTATTAATGCCATGGTGTTGTAATAAGGTTCTAGCATGGCGTGTGTCCTCTGCACAGATCAGATCAACTTGCTGTAAGGTACTTATTGCACGCAAACTAAAGTCGCTTAAATTGCCGATGGGGGTGGCTACAACATATAATGTGCCATATTGATTTGGCATTTTTAAAATCCTTGTTGAGGGATGAGAATTTAATAATCCTCGCCCCTGAGGTAAAAGAGTATCACTCTGGTTTAATCGTATTTTTACTATATTATGACAAAACCAGCAGTGATTTATCTAATTTTTAATAGAGACTTCGCGCGGCAACGAGTGCGTGAGCCTAAATGTTTTTTAAGGAGTGGGAATAAGCGTGTTATCTAAACAGCGATTTACAAAGCTAGGCTTTATTTTGAGTGTTACTTTATTAACGGCTTGTTCAGCGCCCGCACCTATGCAAACAGGTGTCGGGTTAGGGCAAAATGTTCAGTCTCATTCTTATGAAAAACGAGCGCAGAATTTGTTTTTACAGGGGAAGTACCATCAGTCGGCGGCTTTATTTCAGCGCTTAGCAGATACCCCTTCTAGTCGCCAAAATATATTTCGCTTAGAGGCTGCACAAGCATTAATGCAAGCGCAAGAAAGTGTCAAAGCAAAACGATATTTAGATTTAGTAGATAATACCGCGCTTAATACCAAACAAAATAATCGCTTACATCAATTGTATGTTCAGTATGCGATTAATTTAGGCAATGCTGAGCAGGCAATGCAGCACTTGCAGTTAATTTCTTTTGCTGCTTTGAGCCCTGAGCAGCAGCAAGCCTATTATGCGAACAAGGCATTTGCTTATGCTTTAACCGGCGATATGTTAGCAAGTGTGCAACAACGTATTGAGTTAGATGCTTATTTAGAAGCGGAACGTAAGCAAGAAAATAATATTGTTATATTAGAGAACTTACGCCTAGTGTCTATCGAGACCTTAACAGCTGAGATAGCTAAGCAGCCGAGCGCGATTTATGCAGGCTGGTTAGAGCTAGCCGTTATTACAGACCCGAGTGCAGGGATGAAAAATTCTCGGCACTTTATGCAGGAGTGGAGTTTGCGTTACCCTCAGCACCCTGGGCAGGAACTTATTCAATCAGGGTATTTTATACCTGCAGGCATTGCCATAGGAAATGTCAATTCTATTGCCGTCTTATTACCCGAATCAGGTCCTTATGCAGCTTATGCGGCGGCAATAAAAACAGGTATTTTAGCGGCACAGCGAGGGCAGGAGAGTGGCGAAGCTGTGGATATTCAGTTTTATGATACTCAGCTTGGGGCAGTCGCGGCACTCTATCAACAAGCTGTATTAGAAGGTGCGCAGCTAGTGATAGGACCGTTGAATAAAAAGCGTGTTGTAGAATTAGCGGAGACGACGGAGTTAACGGTACCTGTCTTAGCACTGAATTATAGTGAAGGGCTGCTTAAGAATAATTTATTTCAATTTGCTTTAAGCCCTATTGATGAAGTGCAACAAGCGGTTAAACAGGCCTTTAATGAAGGGCATAAGAATGCCTTGATACTTGCACCTGCAACCGCTGAAGGTGAGCGTATCAAAGCTTATTTTCAAAATGCATGGGAAGATACTGGAGGGACTGTTATCGGAATGCAGAGTTTCCAACATGGCGAGCGAGATTTTAGTGTACCTGTGCAGCAAATGTTGAATATTGATGAAAGTCGTCAGCGTTACCAAAAAGTTAGCCGCGCGGTGGGGCATGTAGAATATAATGCGCGCAGACGTAGTGATGTTGACGTGATCTTTATGGTTGCTAAAAATTCTGTGGCTCGACTGATTAACCCGCAGTTCTATCATAACAGAGCGAGAACAGTTGCAGTTTATGGTTTGTCGCGAGTGTATGCCGGGCAAGACTGGCCTAAAAAAGATATAGATTTAGAGGGTGTGAATTTTTGCACTATCCCTTGGTTATTTACCGAGGCTTATCAGGGAGAATTGAATAAGCAAGCCTTAGAGGATACTTGGCAAGCATTACCTGCAAAACAATGGAGTTTAGTCGCTTTTGGCTTAGATGCTTATAATTTACTGCCTTACTTAAATGACTTAGCAGAAATTCCTTATGCAGGTGCGACAGGCGAATTATTGCTAAATGAGTACAATCGAGTGGAGCGAGGTTTGGTGTGTGCGAAATTCAAACGGGGTAAGGCAGAATTGCTTGTTACAGAGCAGGCACAGGAACAAGAGTTACAGGAGTAGTCAGTGACAAAATTAGAGCAAGGCTTATTAGCAGAATTTTCTGAATTATTAGGCTTGCAGTCGGTCAAGCAAGAAAGGCAAGCGCTAACTCACTTGCAGAAGGGAGAAAAATATGAAGATTTTGCCTTGCAGTATTTGCTAGAACAAGGTCTTAGCCTGGTGGAGCGTAATTATCGCTGTCGAATGGGCGAGTTGGATTTAATTATGCAAGAAAAAGAAGCACTGGTTATTATCGAAGTGCGTTATAGAGCAAATGATCGCTATGGTAGCGCTTCTGAAAGTGTTTCAAAAAAGAAGCAAGCACGTATTATTGCAGCGACTAAGCATTATATTGTCACGCATAAAGTCAATCGCCCTATGCGCTTTGATGTAGTGGCTATTACAGGGGACAGCCCTCTTAATTGGATAAAAAACGCGTTTTAAAATGAGTTTGAAAAAAAATATAGAATATCAGTTTACCGAGAGTATGCAGACACAGCAGTTACTCCAAGAAGAGTTGAGTGAGCTGATTGAGTTTGCTGCACAACATATAGCAGGTGCATTGCTTGCTGATAAAAAAGTATTATCCTGCGGAAATGCAGCATCGGTCTCTGTTGCACAATACTTTACCTCAATGATGATTAACCATTATCAGCGAGAGAGACCCTCGTTCCCCGCAATTTCATTAGTTAATGACGTGCAAATGTTAACAACGATAGCGAGTACGCAGCATTATGATGATATTTATGCCAAACAATTACGTGTTTTAGGGCAGGCGGGTGATGTGATATTAATTTACAATGCCGAAGGAAGTGAGTTAAACTTAGTCAAATTAATAAATACAGCACATGATAAGCAAATTTCAGTCATTTTATTAGTCGGGGAAAACGAAACAAGTTTAGCGGCTCTACTGAATGAAAATGATGTTTGCCTCAGTGTCCCTAGTCAGTCAGTGCAAAGAATCTTAGAGGCTCATCTGCTGATTACGCATTGCTTATGTGATTTAATAGATAGTCAGATATTTGGTAATCAATTGATATGAATAAAGTTTTAATCGTTTTGTCTTTGCTGGTGTTGACCGCTTGTAATAGCTCGGGGATTTATCTAGCAGAAATGACAGGGCTTTCGCTATTGCATGATCGGCGCGATAGTAACGCAATCGCATTGGATGAGCGTATCGAAGACACTGCAATTGTGAAGTTAAGAGAATTGGATGACGTTTATGATTATGCACATTTTAATGTGACTTCTTATAACGGCAAGGTGTTGCTCACCGGTGAAGCAGCCACAGAGGCGATTTTAAAAAAAATAATCTATAAAATCAGAATTATTCCTGGAGTAAAAATCGTTCATAATGAAATAATGATTGGCGCAAGCTCTTCAATCCAATTACGTACAGAAGATTCCTTGTTAACGATTAAGGTTAAAGAGGCGATTGCTGAAATAAAAGATCTGCCAGGTTTTGATGCAACACGTGTTAAAGTCGTGACTGAAAGACAAAATGTGTACTTAATGGGAATCGTACATGAGCAAGAAGGCTTGGTTGTCGCTCAAAAAGTACAAAAAGTAATCGGTGTGCGTAAAGTTGTGGCTGTTTTTGAATACATCAACTACGCGAATAGAAAATAAATTAGAGAAAAATGGATTTTTCTTTTGAGTGCTTAATTTGACCGAGACAAGATAGAAGCTTTTTATTAGAAAGTTGTTCTTAGTTATTGTAAAGATAGCTTTTAATAGAAAAAAATAAGTGTTAAATTAGGCAAGGTAGGATTAAGCAAAGCTTAAAATGGAATGTGAATAGGCGTAATTGAAAGCATAAATGTTTGACATTGACCTGCTTTCGATTTAAAGTTCCGTCCGCATAAATAATAAAAGTATAAACAAAAATTATAACTAAATCGGAGTAATAACATGGCAACACCATTAATTCAAATGGCATTAGATTCTTTAGATTTCGACGCAACTATAGCACTTGCTGAGCAAGTGGCTGATTCTGTTGATATCTTCGAAATCGGTACACCATGTATCAAGCACAATGGTATTAACTTAGTAAAAGAGCTAAGAGCAAGATTTCCTAATCACCTACTTTTAGTTGATTTAAAAACAATGGATGCTGGCGGATACGAATCAGCTCCTTTCTACGAAGCTGGCGCAGACATCTGTACAGTTCTAGGTGTTTCTGGTATAGCAACATGTGCAGGTGTCATTGGCGCAGCAAATGCTTGTGGTGCAGAAGCGCAAATTGATTTAATCAATGTTGCTGATAAAGCAGCATGTGCATTAGCAACTGTTGAAGCTGGCGCGCAAATCGTTGGTGTTCACACAGGTC
>WTCM01000258.1 GCA_013138595.1 Methyloprofundus sp.
CCTTTGATCCCGGCGTTGAAAGTGGCGCTATTTTTGTTTATAAGCAAATAGATAATCAATGGCAGTTTGTCAGCCGCTTAGGCTCTACTAATCGCGAAACGGCAGATCATTTAGGCGAGAAAGTATCGCTGCAAGGCGATCTGATTGCGGCAAGTATTAAGCATAAAGATGTTGATGATAATTTGCGTGGCGGAACAGTTTATCTTTATAAATACGAGCAAGGACAATGGCTAGAAGATACCGCGCTGATTGCTCATGATTCTAATATGGGCGCAAATTTTGGTAGTGGTTTTACTTTGTTGGATAAACAAGTCTTAGTGGGCGCGAATAAAATCCAAGCGAATGGCTTTAATAGTGGTCAAGCTTATTTATTTGAGCAAAACTCACAGCAGCAATGGGATTTAATTCATCAACAAGAAAATATAGATTTAAAAGCGCATGACCAGTTTGGCTTAAGTGTTGCACTAGGGGAAGAGGCGATGTTAGTCGCCTCTAAGGATTCCATTTATGCTTTTCAAAGTGAGGCAATCGACTCTTATCCTGCTATTTTTTATGCACAGAGTAACAGCTTACAACTGGATGCTGTGAGTGTTGAGGGAATGGGGATTTTATCAGTGGGCTTAGCCTTTGATGGGGAGTGGCTGAGTTTGTTGTATTATCACTCCAACCCAGAGCAATCACAGAGCGATACTCAGTTTGCTGTCAAGACAGGGCTTTTAACGATTCCTCGCTTAGCGGTGCAAGCAGCCACAGGAGAGTTGAGTTTTTACCGTGTCGTATTACAACAGGTTTCAGGCGATACTGAAATACGCTTTAAGATTGTGTCTTTGCAGATTAGTGAGTAAAAGAGATGGCTTTCGAGCAGGGTGGGGTATTCACCTAGTCTTTCGCTTTAGCGTTCATCTCGTGCAAAAAAATATCATCAGACTGTCGCTTAAATACTTCTAATATTCTGAGTAGGTAAGCGTTTTTTTGGCGACCACAAAACACAGGGCATAATAGTCATGTAGGTGCAGATTTATCTGCACTGTGCGGCTAAAGCCGCACCTACGAATAATGCAACTATACTGCGTGTCTCGAGTTAAATCTGTAGCCGTTTTTTGCTTTCTCAGTTTATTTTAATGAAAAACTCCAGCCGAGCGGGGTATTTACCCCGTCCCTAAGTTTTTAAATCAAACAGGCGTATTAATATAATTTAACCACTGTCCTGCTGATTTCTTAGTTTTACTATACCTCTGAGCCTTTTTAAAAGCTCTTTGCGCTTCGCTTATTTGCTGGGTTTCATAATAACTCATGCCTAACAAAATATACGCCTCACCTTCGCGATTTAAGCCACCTTTTGCCAATGCCTTATGCAAAGCTTTAATCGCGGCTTGCCAAAGTTCTTGTTCCACATGAATGCGCCCCAATTGCAAATAAAGCTTACCTTTAGGGTGCAATGCTGAAGCTTTTTCTAAGGCGTTAATCGCTTTTTTATATTCTCTTGCGTTAGCCCATGCCGTTGCCAGTAATTCCCAGTGTGCCGAAGTAGGCTTAACGCTTTGTTTACCCAGTTCCTTATCTAATAAGTTAGCCGCTTGGTAAGGTTGTTTTTTATACAGATATAAATTAACTAAGTGTAATATTTCCGCTTCACTGCGTAAAAAGCCTTTTTCATAAGCTAGCTGTTGAATGCTCAGTGCCGCAGACATTTTCTGCATTTGTTGATACACCGTGGCTAATTGCTGCCAATATTCCTTTTTATCTGGGTATCTTGCCATTAAACGACGTAAAACACTTGCCGCAGAGGCATAGTCTTTTAAGTGATAACTAATCGCGAGTTTAAACTGTAGCCAAGATTCTTTAGGTTTTCTTGAGTGCTTGATCACATAGTCTATATGCGGAAGTGCTTTACGGTATTGTTTTAATTGCGAATAAGCATTTGCAAGCAATACTCTGACTTCTGTGTTTTTGGGGCTGGGGTTTTGTCTGAGCCAAGGCGCTAGTTTATTAATCGCCTTTTGGTATTGCTCAGTGCCCATATATAACTGACCTAAATTAAGCGAGGCTTCTTGCTGTTGTTGCTCGGTTAATTGCTCGGTAGCCAAGGCAGCAGCAAGTAGTTTTGCGGCTTTTTTATACTGATCATCCAAGGCATAAATAGAGGCTAAACTACTCAAGGTGATGGCTTGTGCATAGCTGCCTTTTTTTGCTTTGCCCAGTGCCTTTTGTAATGTTTTCCGCGCTTGCGGATAATCTTGTTTATTAATAAAGGCTTCGCTAGCACCGAGTTCTTTGTATAGCCACGCTGGGATGGTCGGCGTTTTTTCTTCTGCCGCGAATGCACTATTAAGAGTCAGCGCCAGTAGGCTAATTTTTAGGCCATTCCAGATTATTTTTTTCATCGTGGTAATTTAAAATCTAATGTTTGAATCGCTTGTTGTTCCTGTGCTTCACCATTAAGAATATGTGGCTTAAACTTCCAACGCTTAATCGCTTTTAAAGCGGCACGGTTAAAAATAGACTTAGGTTTAGAGGCAATAATCACAGGGTTTTTAACGCGACCTTTTTTGCTGATCGTAAATTTGACCTTAACCCAACCTTCAATACGTCGACGTGCGGCTTTACGCGGATACACAGGCGGAATTCTCACCAGTGGCACGATATTAGTGCTGAGCTTCACTCGCCGTCCTTTGCCCACTTTTCCTTTACCAGCCGTCGCGACCTTAAGCCCTTTGAGCATAGAGCCATTAAAGCGAGTATTGAGCGGAATATCCAAATTAGGTATATCCATCACAGGCAGCGTTGATTTGGCAACTTGAGTGGTTTGAGTTGGGAGCTTAGGCTGTTTAGGGCGTTCTTTAGGCTTAGGCTTTTCAGGCGCAATACGTTCTTTATTCTGAATTTTTGAATCGCGCTTAGTGCGGATAAATTCAGTCATGCGTATATTATCCGTTGGCTTCAGGCTTTGCTGATCATTGCTAATCATATACTGCATACCCCAAAACAAAAATAGCGCAACTGCTACGCCTGAAAATAGCGCGAGAATAATACGGATCACTGTGATTCCGATTCGGTTGCGATAGCAGGGTTCATAATGCCCGCTAGCCGTATTTGATCCACAACTTGTAATAAGTCCTGCGTTTTGGTTTCTTTATCCGCCGTAATAATCACCGAGCCTAGCGGATTTTCTAAATGTAGACGTGACACATTGGCACGTACTGCACGGAAATCAACTAAGCGCTTATCGATCCAGACATCGCCATTCGCTCTAATGCCGACGACAATATTTGCTTGTGCTTTGACTGCGCCTGTTTTAGCGCTAGGGCGGTTCACCTCTATGCCAGATTCTTTGACAAAGGAAGTGGTGACAATAAAGAAGATAAGCATAATAAAGACAATATCCAGCATAGGAGTCATATCTATATCAGCATTTTGCTCCGATGAGGAGCGGTTAGATCTGCGACGCATAATATTTTATCTCTAAGTAGGATGGGTAGAACGTCTTTTTGTGAAACCCATCATGTTACGCAGGATTGATGGGTTTCACTGCGCGCCCAAAAAGACGAGCGCTCCGCTCTACCCATCCTACAGTGTGTTTTACTTTTTAAGGATTTGATTTTATTGATCTATACCATTAGTTTAATGATACTTTAATAAATCCGCCAAATGATGCGATTCATCACTGACACGTTCTTCAATTAATTTACTAAAATATAAACCTGCAATGGCAATCACCATGCCTGCCATCGTGGGAATGGTTGCCTTTGATACACCTGCTGCCATTGCACGGGCATTACCTGTGCCTGTGACTGCCATGACATCAAAAACATCAATCATCCCTGTCACTGTGCCCAATAAACCTAATAAAGGGCATAGCGCGATTAAAACTTTGATAATGGAAACGCCACGACTCATTTCTATCAGTGTTTCAGAAATTAAAGCTTGGCGAATAAATAACGCTGAGGTCGATTGCTTATCGGTACGTTGATTCCAACGCTCAAGGCAGTTAGCTCGAAGGCTGGGGTAATTTTGTTTAAAAAATATCAGCCGTTCTATAATTAAACACCATAAACAAATCGCAACGCCTAAAATAACCCATAGGACATCACCACCTGAATAAAGAAAATCGCTAATATCATTAAAGAAATTCATTATTTACCCGCACGACGGCTCATAATGCCCGCACTTTGTTCGTCTAAAATTTGTACTAAAGTCTTACTGCGTGACGACACGAGGTTGTGTAAAAATAATAAAGGAATCGCCACACATAAACCTAACATAGTCGTGACTAGGGCTTGAGAGATTCCATCCGCCATCAACTTTGGATCACCTGTGCCTGACAAGCTAATAGATTGAAAAGTCGCAATCATTCCTGTGACAGTGCCTAATAAACCTAGTAAAGGAGCCACCGCTGCTAACAATTTAAGCATGGACAAGCCTTGTTCCAGTTTCGGCACTTCACGGGTAATCGCTTCATCTAAGACTAGCTCTAAGGTATCCACATCTTGAGCAGAACTTTGTTCCGTGGCAAGTAAAACACGCCCTAATGGGTTATTTTCATTCGCGCTGGTCTCATTCATTTGCTTGCGCATTTTAGCACCTATCAAGATCAACATGATAAGGCGAATAATGGCATATAGAAAACCTATCGCTCCTAAGACTAAAATAATATAGCCCACAATTCCACCTTGATGAATACGCTCTTCAGCATTCGGTGATTGAATGAGCATACTCAACATCACCCCACGAGTAGGGTCAATTGCTAGTGGAGCCATTGCCGTGGTATTGCTGGTAAAAGGAGCCAATGTATCAAGGTATTTAGCGGCTGGTTGGCGGGCTAAACTGACTAAGATATTAGTATCAGGTGAAAAACGTAAATATTGATTGTTAGCAAGTGTGTTAAAATTACCGACTCGGGTAATATCCGCTTTTTGACGTGTTCCATCAGTGAGCTGAATTTCACGATTAAACGTGACGACTTTGCCTGACTCAGTCATTTCTTGCTGCAGTGTAAACCACAAATTTTCTAGCTGACTGATGGTGGGTAAGGCTTTGCTTTCGACCAGTGTATTTAACGGTTCAGTACGATTTGGGTACTGCGCTGAAATCAGTGAATTTCTTAAATCAGCACTTAAATCTCCAGCCGCTTGTTTTGCCACGCTGAATAACTCGCCTAATTCACCACTACGTTCTTTTAATTGTACCGAAAATTTAGCTAGTAACTCTTCATTTGTTTCTAAATGTTCATTCAACTGGACACTTAGACGTTCTTGTTTTTCTAATTCGGTTTTTGCAGCGGTTAAGAGTTGTTGCTGAGTTTGTTTTTCAGCTAAAAACTCTGCTTCACGCGCTTTATTAATCTTACGCTCAGTCGCTTGTCTTTGTTTGACGTCTTGTAGTAATTGGTCTAGGTTCTGATGCCCTGCCCAAAGAGTCTGAGAGTATAAAAATACACAAAAAATACTAAGAATTAATTTCATTTGATTTCCCCTTTAGCGGTAGGAATGGGGAGGTTGAGTAAGTCAGGTGCGGTTTCTTTACGTGCAATACGCAAGCCTTGACGGATTGAATTGCGGTATTCGCTAGGTAAAGTTTCCCAGCGTTTTTCGGCATTATTCCAGTAGCCAGTTTCACTGCCATCTAAGCGTTGGTAATACAGGGCGACACGTCCTAAACGCAGAAAATCCACCGAACTACTGGCGCCTTCTAATTCTATATCCGCGCGATAAGCTTCAATGGTATTACCGTAATCATTTTCGATTTGATAAGCTTCAATAATACGGCGAAATTTTTCCGCATTAGTCACATCAGCACGATTAATCATTTCCTTTAAACGCGTCACGCGTTGTTGACGTTCTTTAGGTAAAAAAGGTAAATCCAGCGCAACAAATTGTTCTAGGCTTTGTTGCATATTAATAATCAGCGGCACAATTTCACGCTGAGTATTTTCTATTTGTGCAAGTTGTTCATCAAACGACGCTTTTTCAGTTTCTTGAGAGTCAACCAGTGCTTGTAGATGATCGTTATAAGCTTGTAAGGTTTTCGCTTGGCGGGTAGCAGAACGATATTCTTCCAATGCCTTGCGCGTATGGTCATCTAAACCATCAATTTTCTTTTGTGACTGCACCGCGCTCTGCTGAATCGCCGTTTCGGTTTTGATTGTTTTAGATAAGGTATCAGCGGAAGCCAGAGAGATGCTTGCTAGACTTAATGCGGCAGGCACGAGCAGCACTAGAGTTTGTCGGGATAAAAAAAGCATATAAATTTTTTTACGTCTTGAGAGGAATGAGTAAGACTTTAGCACAGCTAGTATAAATTTCAATATGGTATATAAGCTATTTATGATTA
>WTCM01000015.1 GCA_013138595.1 Methyloprofundus sp.
AAAAAAGCCAAAATAACCGTAGCGAATTTGTACTTGAGGGAGTGAGCGGAATTCGATTTTCCAGCGATCATTAAGCATACGTGAAGTCAGTTCTGCTAGACCTCCGACGGGGCAGAGGTAACCACACTACATTCGTCCAAAAAATAAGGTGGTGAGTAAAATAACGCTAAAGGCAATCACGCCAATCGCGGCTGCATTCACATGCACAAAAAAATCTTCCCACGTCATCCCTGGAAAATACAGGTAGAAGCGGCGCATACATAAAGTACCGCATAAATCATCACTGCCGACTAGCTGAGGTAAAAAAGCTAAAGGGCCTAATAACGCCATACTTGCGAGTATGATCATAAAATAGCGGTACTTTTGTATTTTGGGTATCGCTTTTATATTGTTGATAACTTTCATGGGGTGATCCTTTTTCTACTTATATTTGTAGGCTACGCAGTGCGTAGCTTTTATCTTCACGACGCAGAGCGTCGACCCATGCATTCCCACGCGGAGCATGGGAACGAGAATGGGGTTTTTAATCTTTAAAATCATGACAAACTAAACATAACTGCCCGTCTTTCGCTGGCAAGCGTAATAAGGCTTCTTGAGTAATGCGCTGATAGGAAAACTGTACATTCATATCGTGCTTTTCATTAAACTCATCTAAACGCACTTGTTTATCAGCAGCAAAAACCGCGCTCCAAGGGTGCTCTTTATATTCAATCCCTTTTTCTAAATCATCTATATAAACCTGTTTACCTGCGGGCTTACTAGGGTCAATCACGCCATTTTGATGCGGCGAATGACAGCTCACGCAAATCACTTCTTGTTTATCACTGAGCGGAATTAATATATTCAATTCCTTGCTGTTCTTTTCAATGCGCTTAAGCATATCTTCTTGCGCTGGTTTGACTTGATGCTCCACCGAATTAAAATGTGGATCTTTTAAATGACAGCCATAACAAATCTTTTCCATCGGTATGCGTAGTTTTAACTCAGCAATACTTAAGTCTTTTTCTCGGTCGGGCATTTCTTCATGGCAATAAGTGCAGGTTTTCTTTTTAAGAAAGCCTTCTTCATCAGCCATCAGATGAATATTGTCTCGTTGCGTGGCTTTTTCATCATGACATTGATAACACAGCTCGGTGATGCGCCGATAACCTCCACCCACTAAAAAATCGGCAGATTTAGTATCGACCTTATCTATTGGTGTTTTATCTATGTCTTTTAGCCCATGACAAGTGGCACAGACTAACTCGCCTTCATCGCCTAGAGTAAATTTTTCAGGGACATGAATCGCTTTTGAGGGCTTTACATGAACAATATGATGGAATGGTGGAAGTTCTGGTTTATCGCCGGCTTGCACAGCAAAACCTATGCTCCAAAAAACCAAGAAAATCAGTTGTTTTAACATGCCTATAAACCTGTCTGTACGGCCATTCCGTGTACATGACAATCGGTACAAGCTCCATTGACTTGATGCACACCGCTCATCCCATTGCCTGTGTCTTCATCAGTGTCTTCTACATCTACCTTTGACTTATGACAGACAACACAATGCTCAGCATAATCACCATTATCTACATCAATATAAACAGGCTTATCGCGTAAATCATCCTCTAATAAAGTCGCGCCTATATCGGTACGATCAATAATTAATTTTTGATTATGTGTGCCGTGCATCGCGTGACAATCGGTACATTCAACTAAAGTGCCGTATTCATAATCATCACGTAAACCTGCATAAATACGTTGTCCGCTACCATCTACATAGCCATGCTTGTCTATATATTTATAGTTATCGGCCATTGTGACTAAAGGATCACGTGGAAACCGCGGGTCCATTTCAAAACCAGGTTGTTGCTGGTCTTTATTGTGGCAACGCAAACAAAATTCGGTATGATTTTTATAAGGTAAATCTATCCCTGCCCGTGCCTTAAAGTGCGTTAAATCCACATTGAGTTCAAAATCACCATCCATATCCGAAGCATCGTGACAACTGAGACAGTTTTTATCTGTTAAGGACTTTTCTTTATCGACATTAAAATTATGATTTCTTTTGTCTTCGATTAAAGGTGTTGCAGGTAATAAGGTTGAGTTATGGCAAACCGTGCATTTCTGCGGCATTTTCGTGCCATTCTGCCCATGACAACCTGCACAGCTTTCAGGTCCTACATATAAAACAATATCGCGAATCGGTTCCGCAGCTTTAGAGTTATGGATATTACGCCGTACATGACAAGCATCACAACGCGGATTACCCCACGCACTACCATCATCGCCGTGTTTTTTATCTAGGATTAAATTGTTTTTTTTCAGCGAGACTTCTGCCTGTGCTGTGATACTTGTTAGGCTTAAGCAAAGCAGTATGCTGATGAAAATATAGCTGCTTATATTTTGTATAGCAGAACGCGGAGCGTTCATATATACATTCCCATGCAGAGCATGGGAACGAGGGAATGAGGGAATATTTTTAAACATCATTATTGATTATGGCAGTCTCGGCAATAAAACGAATTGTGGCATTCGCTACATTGGGCAGGCATCATACGTGCCTCCAATCCATGACGATTAATATAATTTAAAGGGTGATATGAACGGTTCAGCGTATCACGACGAAAATGGCAATCGGTGCAAAATTTACGGTCTAAATGACAGGTTTCACAAATCGCCGTGCCTTGTCGGCTGTCTTCCGCATGATTATCTATATAACCTGAATTATGATCCGCTGGCCAAATTTTCTTAGGGTCATCATGGCAAACATCACAACGCCACGGGCCGCGTAAATCAGTTAAATGACAATCGTGACAAATCGCCTCTAAAGGCTCATTCGCAATGACATTTAAAGGCTGACGTTTTTTCTCATCATGCTCATCATTTTTTTGAAACGCATGGCATAGCAAACAACTATCGCCTTCTGTTTCCATCACTTCATAATGCACTTTGTGTGGGTAGTAAATATCACTACGCTCATCACGCTTTTGCCACCATGTGTCAGGTTTTTCTGTATTGCTAACTGCTGCGGATTTTATGGGATTAGCAACGACTAAAGGCGGTAGTTCTGATAAAGATTCCTCGGCTAAACCCACCGCGCTAAAACAAACAAATAAACAAAACATTATCCAGCGCATTACATTCCAGCCTTTGGCATAAAATTATCGAAGTACCACGTTGCTTGTAAGCCTAAGCGATATTCATTATCTAAACGTGAGTTGGCAATATAGCTTCCTGCTAAATCTATAAAGACATCACTATATAACTTATAGCGGACTTTCAGTTCAGTTCCAGCGGCGGTATTTTCACCATATAAAGGACTGGTATCTAAAGAGTAAGCAAGATTGAGATTAAGCAAGGTTTTCGCTGAGAGTGAATATTCACTACCAAAATATAAATTATAAGTACTGCTATCACCGAATTCGAGCATATCAAAATCCGCACTTAAGTCCCAATCTCTAAAATAACGACTACGAACCCCGACTTCCCCACCGTAACCTATATCCTTACCTTCCTTTCTAGCCGCTCGTTTCCCTTCTAAGTGATAGCTAAAGGTATCTGTCAATGCTTGGTTAAAACTGACTAATAATAAATCTTGCCGCCCTGAATAATAATCTGTGTAAAACTGTTCTTTAAACGTAGGATAAGGCGACCTAGGCTCATACAGCGCATAGCTCACACGCACACGGGTATTTTCGGTAATATCTAAGGAGAGGTCAGTAAAAACTTCTTCAAAAACCCCTGTGCTGGTTTCCAATGTTCCTGTTAAAGCGATTTCATAGGCATGTAAATAACGATGTTGAAATTGCCCTGCGATCGTTGTTCCCATGCTGACACGAGTAGACGTTGCGTCTTCCTTTTCGCCACTGACTTCTTGCTCATAATAGAGAAAGCTATAGGGATCCTCTATCAGTTGATTATTAAACTGTTGAAAAGCAAAGCGAAATAACCACGAATCAATAGGTAATACATCATTTTGCCAATTAATCTGCTGGTGACTCATTAGCTCAATACCATACAGCCACTCGCCCGTAACAGAACGCATATCCTCTTGGCGTGTCGGTCGCCCACCATATAGATTGAATGATAAGCCATAATCAGGCAGTCGATAAATAATTGACGCGCCATCCAGGCTATAAAAACCGAGACTATCAGAACGCTGAAAACGCCCTGCTTGAATACTGGTATTCCATTCTTTAAACTCTTTTTGAATAGAGAGCTGGTAAATATCGCCTTCAAAGCCATTATTGACACTGCCACGCGTGACAAAGTCCACTGCCGTTTGCCAGCCTTGTTGCTTGTCAAAGGCTTCAAAGCTTCCCCACACTTCACCAAAAATCTCAAAGTCATCGGTATAGCGTGTATAGCGGTTATCACCTTGCACTTTTGCCTTTAAAGTACCGCTCCAATTCCACGCGCTATAGGCATTTTGCATAGGAAACAAGACCAGTGCTGACAACAGGAGTATGCGAGCTTTCATCGACTAAAAACTTAAAACGAATTACTGATTGTAAAAATCGTCGCCTTGATGTTTTTTTAACATTGCCCAGCCTACTAATGAACCTAAAGCCACCACACAACCGCCACAAACCGCACAACGTCCTTGTTCAGGTAATGTACAGCTAGAGGCGGTTAATAAATGACCTGCGGCAATGCCTGCACCGAATAACCAAGGCACTGCTTGTTTCAGCAGTTCATCAGATTCTATGGTTTGTTTGATCTCGGCTATTTTTTTCATTTTTTTATTCTTTTTATTTTTGAGATTTTAGGTCTATCGGTTTGAAACTGATGAATTTATAATTTAGGAATTTGCATGAAACAAGCTCCCGAAGTTACTCCATGCACATTCCTTAAACGACTCAACTCGTATTTATATAATATATAGTAAGCATTAAATATGCCATTCACCTATAGGAAAATAATAAATGATTGTTTTTTGAGTTTCTTCACATTTCCAAGCGCTTAGAATTGAGAGCACAGCGGGGGGGAGCAGAATTTTAAGCCACTCACCCTAAAAGAAGTAAGTTATATGCCTATAAAATAGGGGATATGCCACCCCCATGCTTTTATCATGCGAGACTTTGTAACATTTTGTTACAAAGTCTTATAAAAATCCTATATAAGCCATCATTTATATTCTAAGAAGATGCTAAGCTAATCGGATTTATCCTTAGCTCCTAGCAAAAAACAGTTTTTAAATAAGCTCTTAAGTACATATTAGTCGCCACACCATTTTAGTGTGTTCAATATTAAGCAGATAACCCACCTAACAAAAACTTCTTCATACCTCCCTGTATTTAATCGTGTTATTTAAACAATGCAACGCTCTGTCATATTTTCTTTCAATCACTAGCTACCTAACTAGAGCTAACACCAGCGACAAGAAAAAATAGGTATTACAGCCCTATAATAAAAACAAAATCAATTACTTATAAATATTTTTGCCTCACAAATAAAAAAACTCCTGTTTTTGATGCAAAAATGAGACCAGCCAAAGGGACATTAATCATATTGTTTTTTTATAACTATGGTCTGATTATTGCTTGTTATTAATATTACACGCAACAAATGAAAGATGGGCTAAGTTTTCTCTCCTTATACTGGAACGTGCATGTTCCTTAAGGTGGGAGTACGTGGATGCAAGCTCTGCTTGCCGTATTCATTGAGTGGTAAATGCGATTAGTTTACCAACTCACAGCAGGACGGCTCTTTCAGGTGCTTCTATAAGGACTATGCGTGTATTTTTGTTAACTTAAAATAATGATAACTACCTAGGGGAAAATTATGAATACACCCAAATTTCGTGGAAAGCATAAGCGACTGATAAGTTTCAGTAGCTTACTGATGCTTTTTACTCTCACGAATGCTTATGCGGTCACTAACGCATTTGATAAGCCCGTGAACCACCCGCCTATTCCTTTATTGGATGAGCAAGGTAATCATGTATTAGAAACCAACCAACCTTACAGCCCGAAAAACAGCTGTGAAGGCAGTGGTTGTCATGATTACGAAGCTATTACCCATGCTTACCATTTTGAAATGGGACGCGATGAAGCCGACGATAATTACGGTGCTAAACGAGGTATGCCGAACTTAGTATCACCTGGTTATTACGGTGGCTATACCTGCATGGGCGGTGACACACAAAATGTGTTAGCTAAAAAATATAATACTGATACAGAAAACTTTGCTGACTTAGGCTCTGCTGGTTGGGTTAAAGACTGTATGAGTTGTCATACAGGCGGCGGCTGGGCAGAAAAAGATCGTGAAGGTATTCGTTACGATCAAAAAAATCCAGATGACATCAAGCCACTAGACGGGGATTACTACAACCGTGAAGTGGATCACATGACAGGTGAATCAACCGTAAGTTTATGGGACTGGAAAAAAAGTGGTGTTGGTGAAGCGGATTGTATGTTCTGTCACGTAGACTTTAATACTTTAAAGCTACCTGAAGATAGCGGCTTAGAAGAAATGCTCACGCCAAGAAGAGCGCGCCAAGCGTTTACAACAGAAGGATTTTTCCGTCAAGCAGCCTCTGGATTAATGGAATATGTCGTTGATAAAGATGGCAAAAACCTAATGACAGTGGCGCGTTCTATGCAAGGCGGCGAACATGCCATGCACGGCGGTAGCGAAGCCTCTATGCAACATACTTTAGATGCTAACGGAATGCCTATTTTCAACTGGCATGAAGATGCGTTTGATGAAAACGGCAGAACCACGATTCCTATGCTTCGTTTTCCAGCGAATGACAACTGTATGGCTTGTCATAGAACCAGTAATTCACGTCGTGGATTCTATGGTTTTGGTGAAGCTGCTTCAGCAACACTAGAAAACGCAGGTGAAAATGCAGAAG
>WTCM01000198.1 GCA_013138595.1 Methyloprofundus sp.
GGTTACGCATGTTTAGTAATGCGCGTGTTTGGGTAGGGTAGTTAATTATTTCCTTTTTGTGATCAATGTCATAAATTTATGGAAATTAGTAACTACTAGTTAGTGGTTTGGCACAAAAAGACAAGTCACATAATCAGTTTTCAGAGATAATCTTTTCCAAGCAATCAAATACTTATTGCGAAATTAATTAATAGTTATTTTCAAGGAGATTATGATGAACAAATATACTAAATATATAGGCTTATCTTGTATTCTATTATCGTTTAGTCATGCTGCAGTATCAGCAGAACAATGTGATACGAATAGTTTACCGATATTAGGCAGTGAATTGCCGAGTAATTTGAACAGTTATGCAGGAATAGAGAAATTTGTAAATGTTTATCGAGTGGGTCCTTCTCACGCTTATAAACGCCCTAGTGACGTTGCAGGTATAGCTGAAGATAATTCACTGATTGAAATTGAAGCAGGTGAGTATTTTGAAGATGTGGCTGTTTGGAGACAGAATAATATAACCATACGTGGTGTCGGTGGCTTAGCACATATGGACTCAAATGGGCGGGTGGCTCAACAGAAGGCTATTTGGGTTATTAAAGGGAATAATGTCATCGTCGATAGCATTGAATTTTCAGGTGCTAGAGTTGCTGATTTGAATGGGGCTGGGATTAGAATAGAAGGGGCTAATTTGACCATACGTCATGCTTATTTTCACGATAATGAAATGGGCGTGTTATCAGCCACAAACCTTGAGAGTGAAATTTTGATAGAGGACTCTGAGTTTAGTCATAATAGTTTAATTGTTGAACGTAATGGTTCGCCTCCAAGTCATAATATTTATATTGGAGAAGTGGCTAAATTTACCTTACGTAGAAGTTATATTCACGATGCTGAAGAAGGGAATAATGTTAAATCGCGCGCTAGGGAAAATTATATTTTGCATAATAGAATTACCGATGAGACATCAGGCTCCAGCTATTTATTAGACCTTTCAAATGGTGGCAAGGCTTATATTGTAGGAAATGTTTTTCATCAAAGTGCACTTAACTATAACAGTACTTTAGTTTCATTTGCTGCGGAGAAAAAAGGCTCATTAGGCGGCTCTTTATATGTAGGGAATAATAATATGATTAATTCATCTCACTATGCAACATTTGTGCGAAATTATAGTGGGGAAGCTGCAACAGTGACTAATAATGTATTTGTTGGGAAAGGACAGATTTTATCTGGAAGTGGTGATGTGACGAATAGCACTCAGTTCTTAAGCTCAGGCGTTGTTAATTATTAATTGACGGATAGGGTTGATATAAAAAATGGCTTATAACTCAATAGTTGTGGGTAGTTTTGTCGCTTTTATCCTATAATGGAATGCTTGTTAACTGAGTGATTTGAAAAAAAATTCAAATAGTCAGCTGAGGGCGTCGTACATATTTCTAAATCAGCAGTTTAACATTAGCTGCTGGGTGTTTTTATCAATGCCGAAATCAGAATTAGCTCACAAATATTATAAGCATATTGGGACTAGTTCACTTTATGCATTTGTAGTATTATGTATCTATAATATTCGAGAGTATGCTGTTACTTAGAAAAAACATAGGGCTTTACATTGATTAATTTAACTAGAGGAGGGTTTGTAAAATGACCACTTCAGCATTAAAAGTAGATACAGATATATTGAACGATTTGTTGAGCAATCAAAAAAGATTAGATGATATGCTTCTAAATGGCGCTAGCACTGATTTAGATGAAGATTCTTTTTTTAGCGATAGTTATCAAGACACTATATCTCAGTCTAATGAAATTGATTATGACTATGATTATGATGATTTGTTATACAATACTGATGATACATCCACTAAGTCAGGGCGCGGCAAGGCCCCCATTATTATCGCCGTCATAGTAGAGTTTATGCTTATATATTTTGGAATTGTATTTTTAGTTGAAAAGCTTTCCTAAGTTTCATTTTAGCAATGAGGTGTAAACTTAAATAGTAGGTACGCATTGCGTACCTTTAGTCAAGGTTAGCTTACGGCGCATCTACATATTATTAGTTCAGCTGGTCCAGCTGTAATTCCTTGCTTACAAAAGCATGTCCTATGTTATTTTAGTGAAATAAATTTGAAAACAGTTGCACATCCACCCATTCCCCCGGCTGGATAGACTCCCTATCATGCTGCAAAACAATAAATGCATTTGCTATGCTCATGGAACTTAAAATACCTGAGCCTTGTTTCCCTGTTGTACTCACCTGTAATTCACCAGCTGCATTTTGACTTACAATACCGCGTGGAAATTCAGTACGCCCAGCCCGTTTACGTATGCTATTTAAACTACGCGCTTTTAAAATAGGTGCAATAGCTTGCTGATTAATGCCTAGCATTTTTTCTATGGCGGGTAAGACAAATTGGTAAAAAGTCACGAGTACAGCGACGGGATTGCCTGGTAAACCAAAAAATGTGCTTTGTTGTATTTTCCCGAAAGCTAAGGGGCGACCCGGCTTGATGGCAATTTTCCAGAAATTGATTTGACCACTCGCTTTTAAGGCTGATTTAGTAAAATCTGCTTCGCCTACGGATACGCCCCCCGATGAAATAATAAGGTCTGCATAGCTAGCAGCCGCATTAAATTGCTTTAAAAGCTCGGCTTCTTGATCGGGAATAATACCTAAATCAATTAACTCAATATCAGCTCTATCTAAGGCGGCAAGTAGACTGTAGCGATTGCTATCGTAGAGCCCACCTACGGATGCTAGGCTAGCAGGGCTGTAAACCTCATCACCTGTAGAGGCAATGGCGATACGTAATTTACGCCTGACCTTTATTTCTGTAAGGCCTAAGGAAGCCAGCAGCCCTATATCTGCAGGGGATAGCTGTTTACCTTGTTGTAAAACAAGCTCGCCTTGTTGTATATCTTCGCCTGCATGCCTTACATTTTGCCCAGCCGAATGCCGTGCATCAATACGAATCGTATTGCCATCACTTTGGCAATGCTCTTGCATAATCACCGTGTCTAAATCATTGGGCATTGCCGCGCCTGTCATAATACGTACACAGTGATTAGCCAAACAAGCTTCGGTGAGAAATTGCCCTGCTAAAACACGGGCTTGAATTGTAAAGCTTGTTTCATCTGTGTCTGTAGCAAGCTCAGAACCACGCAGCGCATAACCATCTACAGCAGAATTAGTCTGTGCAGGGACATTAATCGGGCTAATAATGGACTCTGCTAAACAGCGACCTGTAGCTTGTTCTATAGGGACTTGTTGAGTACCGTGTAAGCGAGGTAAAGCATCGAGAATTGTTTTTTTTGCAGTATCAAAATGTATTAATCCTGATTCGTTTATATCGGTACAGCTAGTTTGAGTGCTTATCATTTGCGTGTAGAGGGGCCATTTAAAGGTAGGCCGTTTGCCATAAAACTAAGGAAATACTCTAGTTCACGTAGAGCGGTGCTTTGTGCGGGATCCACTGCGGCGCGGATTAATTTATTACAGACCATAAAACGACGATGTAGCGTGCCCATTTCGCCCGTATTTAAACGGTAAGCAGGCCAGTGTGTGGTGTGCCCTAAGGCAGGGCTTAATATTTCAGAGCGTAGATATTTGCCTGCATTATCGATATGACAGCTAGCACACGAAAAATTGAGTTGCCCACGACGTTGATAAAAATAGGCTTTCCCGCGTTGGTATGCTGCAAGCGCTGTGCTTGAGTTTTTAGGTATAACTGTCTTAATGTTTTTCCCACGTGAGGTATAGGCCATATAAGCTAATAGCGTGGTGATTTCACCTTTGGCATAGGCTAGGGGATGCAGTTCATTTTGTTGGCGGCAATCATTAATAGCACTTACCAAAGTCACGATTTGTTGAGTGCTGTTATTCCAGTAGGGATAATTTTGTGCAATGGCGAGCCCTTGATTAGGAAAGCAACTAGCATAAGTTTTTCCATTAGCAAAAGGCTGGTAAAACAGTTTTTCTCCTTGTTCTAATGCAAATTCATAAGGCGGAAATTCTGCAATCGCGAGTCTGGAATTTTGTGCGTCGGCATCAATCGCATAAACGCCTTCTGCATAGTCAGCGAGTGTGAGATTTGGGAAGATTTGCTGATAAAATTCACGTATTTTTTGGCTATCTTCAATAGGGCTGGCGAGTGCTGATAAATTAAACCCGCAGAGAGCAATCAAGCTTATTTGTTTAAGCCCAGCAAGTAAGTTCATCGGATAATATGCTCTTTAATGTCACTATTGCCTAAATTATCTAGCCAACTAATAGACACGACATCGCCCGCTTTAGCGGCTTTAAGTCGAAAAGAAAAAAACGGATTTTTGGAGATACCAAAGCCCATAAAGCATTCACTCATGACCTCATTATTGTGCTTAAAAATTAAGGTTTGAATAAAATGAGCGGGAATTAATTCACCCGTTTCTTCGTTTTTATTTTTCCCTGTTTCCATAGGGTGAGCAATCAGCGTGCGCACTAAGGTAAAATCTTTAAGTCGTTTACTACGAATTTTTATTGTTGACATATTATCCGCCACAGCCGCCTAAAGTGACTTTTACTTTTTGTTGAGTTTTGTAATATTGCTCGCCTGATTTCACCACTACAATCACATTGCAGGTTTCTTGCATTTTAAAGCGTGCACCGATAAAGGTATCCAAATTAGGTGCTAAGCTAAATTTAGCAATTAAGGGGACAGGGTTTTTTTCCGATAATATATACACAGTATCGATATATTTAATTGAGCTGGTAATGGTGATAGGGACGACGGAACCATTTTCTGCAATACGGGGTAATTTTAAAAAAATTTTACGGCTAGATTGTATTTGCTGTTCAGGAAATAAGGCAGCAAGCGTGGCGTTGATAGAGCGGTGACTAAAATCATCCGCAAACCAATTAGCTAGGCTAAGTTTAGGGAGTGCTAGACTGCCAGCAAATACCACAAATTTCTGTATAAAGTCACGTCGAGTAAATCGCATAAATTATCCTATTGAATACGCTAGCGGGAATCTTAAACCAAGCTTTGCTTAGGTACAAGTGAATGATGAATTTATTCCATGCTTATATTAGATCTTATGTGATAATAAGAGGCTTTATTTCGCAAGTGTATAGATTTATATGTTTAAAAAATTATATGATCAAGCTATTAAGTGGTCTAAACATCGTCACGCGACAAAGTATTTAGCGACCTTAAGCTTTGCAGAGTCTTCTTTCTTTCCTGTTCCACCTGATGTGATGTTAGCGCCGATGGTATTAGCAGAACAATCAAAGGCATGGCGCTTAGCCTTAATTACGACGATTGCATCCGTATTAGGGGGCATGTTTGGGTATGCGATTGGATTTTTTGCTTTTGATATGATTTTACCGTGGCTGGAAGGCTCTCATTATTGGGATAAGTACCAGCTTGCTGAACAGTGGTTTAAGGATTGGGGTTTTTGGGCTATTTTTATTGCGGGCTTTTCACCTATCCCTTATAAGGTATTCACTATTGCTGCAGGTGCTTTATCTATGGCATTCTTACCTTTTGTACTCGCTTCTTTTGTCGGGCGTGGTGCACGTTTTTTTCTAGTGGCTGGTCTGTTAGCTTGGGGAGGCGCACCTTTTGAGGCTAAGTTACGTCAGTATATGGATATTATTGGTTGGGCGCTGGTTGTTATCGTGGCTGTAGGTATCGCAGCGTATAAATTTTTGAGTTAAGTGGGCTTTTTCGAGTATTTTTTAGAATAGCTTCTTATAAAATATAGTGAAATTGAATTTAAGGGATAAGAGAGGTATCGATATGCGTATTTTAATCATTGTGTTATTTTTTGGGGTTATGCAGCCAGCGCTAGCGATTACTAAGTGTACTTCAGCTAAGGGTAAAGTCACTTATAAAGCGGGGGTGTGTCCTCAAAGTGCGAATAGTCAGTATTTAATCAAACATAAATTTATTGATAAAAGTCAGGTTCAAAGAGCCCAGCAAAAACGAGTTACTGACGCTGAAGAAGGGTTTGTGCGTTTAAATAAGCCTAGTGAGAAACCAGAGATAGGCAATGAGGCACAAGAAAACTCAGTACTTGAGGGTGAAAATCAGCTTCCTGTTGCTGAGACTAAGAAAATGAAAATGTCTAATGAGTCAGCTCATTTTCAGTTAGAGGAAGTTAATAAACCGACCTTAAAAGAGATATCTGTGGGAGATTAAAGTGCCTATGCTAAATTCACTGCAATTAAGTTAAGCATTTTGATATAGGATGTGTTGACGATAGGAAACGTATCAAGCACCTTTAAAAGATGCGTTTCGTGCCTTAACACATCCTATTTTTTTCCTTAACTTAATTGCATTGATAGGGAATTAAAAAACTCTTTGGGTTGCCACTTAAGACGGGGCAAATACCGTAAACATCAAACCTCGAATTAAGAGCAAAAATCAAAATGCTAAAGTATAGTTTTTTAATCGTCATTGTTAATTTTTTTATCAACACTTGCTATGCTGATGCAACATTTGACCCAGACAGCAACCAGCTACATATCCCCTATGTACGCTTTCAAGAGCAATTTTATCAAGTTGATTTAAATTTTCAGCCACCTGATGAATTGCTGTTAGAGAATATTATCAGCCAAGCAGGGCAAGTCCCTCCCGCTGGCATAGTCCCCGTTGATAGCGATTTAAATTTTCATTTATCCCAGATCAGTGTCTCTAATCAGCGTTATACCGCTGATATGCGTTATTTAGGTGATAATATATTTCAGATTCATAACTTATCTGAAGCTGTTGTTAATCCTCGTAGTAGTACCACTTTTAGGTCCGAATATTTTAGTGGCTCAGGTATTTGTGCGCAGTGCCATGAGGATATAAGTGATGGGCAAGGCAAAGATGTCTCAATTGTCTCTGCTTGGAGTACCACCATGATGGCTAATGCGACTCGTGACCCTTTTTGGCAGGCAAAGCTAAGAAGTGAGTTAAATAGAACGCCTAGTCAAAAAACAACGATTCGCAATACCTGTACACGCTGTCACGCGCCTATGGCAAATGAAGAAGCTAGAAAGCAAGGACACCCTGTTAATGCCGTCTTTGATGAAGGTATTCTCAATAAACAAAATCCCTATCATAACCTCGCTATGAATGGGGTTAGTTGTACTTTATGTCATCAAATATCACCCAATGAGCCTTTTGGCAGCGAAGCAGGTTTTTCAGGTAATTTTGTGATTGACAGCTTTCCTAGCAGTAGAGAACGCTTAATATATGGTCCGTTTAAAAATGTCTTAACGCGACCTATGCAAAATTTTGCTAGTTTTACCCCTGTGTATAGCGAGCATATTAAATCTTCTGAACTTTGTGCGAGTTGCCATGACTTAACAACACCTTATACGGATGAAGAAGGAACAGTTTTAAGTAGCAGTGTGGAAGATGAATTTCCTGAACAAATGCCGTATAGCGAATGGTTAAATAGTGATTATGCGAGCACACACAGTTGTCAGCAATGTCATATGCAAAGAGCTAGCGGTGTGGTTATTGCGAGTCAGCCTCCAAGCTTACGCACTCAAAGAGATGATTTTGCACAACATAGTTTCCTCGGTGCTAATCGCTTGATGTTATCAATTTTGCAGGATTATCGCGAAACACTGGGCGTAACGCCTAAGGACTTTTCCAGCAGTATTTTAAATGCAGAGAAGTTATTAAAAAGTGCGGCCAAACTGGAAATAAGCCATCCGATACTCAACGATAATCGCTTAAATTTTAGTTTAGATATTGATAACTTGGTTGGGCATAAACTCCCTTCTGGTTACCCATCACGACGTGTTATTGTGCATGTGACGGTACGTGATGGAAAGGGCAAGACCGTTTTTGAGACAGGCAAAGTCAATGCAGATGGCAGTGTTGAAGAGCTAGATTCAGATCTTGATAGAACGCAATTTGAACCTCATTATCAGAGTATAAGTTCTGCAAAACAGGTGCAGGTTTATGAAGCAGTCATGCAAGATTATCAAGAGAATATTACTTATACCTTATTACGTGCAAAAAGTTATTTAAAAGATAACCGTCTCTTGCCGAATGGTTTTGATAAGCAAACAGTCCCTCATAAAATCAAGGTACAAGGAACAGCGAATTCCGATGACGATTTTATCGGAGGAAGTGATAGCCTGCAGTTTGCTATTGATAATATGACAGCAGACTTATATACCGTTGAAGCAGAGTTGATTTACCAAACATTAGGCTATGCATTTGCTCAAGATTTATTTACGGATCAAGCTAAAGAAGTGAGTCGCTTTAAACAAATGTTTGATGCCTCCACATTAAAATCTACACCTATGGGGAAAATTATTATTACTGTTTCTAGTGATGAATAAGGTTTTTTTTGCACCAGTCATGCGGTTTTAGCCTTGGTTATGTTCTAGTTTAATACGGAACATAATAGTACTGTAGGTGCAGATTTATCTGCACTGTGCGGCTAAAGCCGCACCTACGAAAATGCCGCTATACTGCGTGTCTCGTGTTAAATGTGTCGCCTTAACTTATTTTTTTAAAGGAGTAGGTTGATGGTTCTAATTTAAATAAAGTGTTGGTTATTTCTAAATCAAAAACATTATGTTTGTTATGTCCTAAGGACTCTCTGATAAGTTGTAATAAATTATTAAAGGCTAAAAGCTCACGCTCTCCCTCCAGAGTTGCACCAAGTTCCCAACTCAACCAAACTCAATAAACCGATCAGCCAGCATCATCGCTTCCAGCCATTGCCCTAAACCTGCGATGCGGAAGCCGTCAGCAATATCATTATCCTGTTTAGCTTGTCGCTTTGCTTCGTCGTTTTCTAATAAACCACGACGTTGTGCGGCTGAGATACAGACCACTAAATCAATATTTTCGTTTGCCGCTAAAGCACTCCAGCGAGCCACTGCTTGTGTTTCATCATCAGGGGGGGAGGTATAACGAAAAGCATGATAAACTCCCTCTTGATAAAAAAATACCCGTACAATTTCATGCCCCATCGTTAAAGCGGTGCTGATAAATTGATAGGCGCTTTCGCTGCTATTAGTCTGTGTCGGAGAAGCATTAATTTGAATGGCGTATTTCATATAAATAGAGTCGTATGGCAAGATAGGCGGTAAGGGTTTAATCATACCCGAAAGTATGGCGTAGAATAAAGAGGCTATAAAAATAAGCAGACAATGGATCAAGCTGGAGTCCAAAACGCGTTTTGGGCAGTGAACTTAATACGGGATGAAGTACCTTCTTTATGACATTAAATAAGACCTCTCTTACTATAGCCTTAAGCGCGCTTATCATCTTCAATATTAAGCTAGGCATAGCAGCTGATATTATCCTACCTGACCTAGGTGACTCCACAGGTCGGCTTATTTCGCCCGCACAAGAAGCCGCTTTAGGTGATTCGTTTTTTCGTAGTATTCGCAACCAATTAAATATTAGTTACGATCCCGATATACAGGCGTATATTCAAACGATTGGGCAGAACTTAGTCGCCCATAGCGATAATCCCACGCAGCCTTTTTACTTTTTTGTGGTGGAATCGGATGATATTAACGCCTTTGCAGGACCAGGTGGTTATATCGGTATTAATTCAGGCTTAATTTTAAACAGTGACTCTGAAAGTGAACTCGCTTCAGTCATGGCGCATGAGATTGCCCACGTCACGCAACGGCATATTTACCGTTCTTACGAAGCGGCAAAACTCATGTCTATTCCTGCCGCTGCTGCAATGATTGCGGCGATTGTGATTGCCACACAAGCCCCAGAAGTGGGTATTGGCGCACTTTCTGCGATTCAAGCGGGGAGTATACAAATGCAAATTGACTTTACGCGTGATAATGAGCAGGAAGCCGATAGAATAGGCTTGCAGACCTTAGCGCGTGCTGAATTTGACCCTCGCAGTATGCCCGCTTTTTTTGAGAAATTACAACATGCCAGTCGCTATTATGGTGCAGGAGCGCCTGAGTTTTTAAGAACTCACCCGATTACCTCTTCACGTATTTCTGATACGCGCGGTCGTGCAGAAACATTTCCCTATCGGCAAGTCCCTAACTCGCAAGACTATCGTTTAGCCAAGGCAAAATTGCGTTTAAATTCAAAGCAAAATAATTTAGCCGATGTGATCACGTATTTTCGTAATCGCTCAGACCAAGGAACGCAGCAACAACGTGCGGCAATGCAATATGGTTTAGGGCTTGCTTATGTTATGCAACAAAAATTTACCCTAGCGAAGCGTATTTTTCAGCAACTGGTTAAGCAGTATCCTGAGCAAGTACAATACTTAACCGCACTTGCCCAACTTGCCGTGGATCAAAGAGATACTGAAACGGCTAAAAAACTGTATTTGCAACTCTATAACAAGCACCCTGACAATGTGCAATTTAAGTTTGAATATATTGCTATTTTGCTTAAGTCACATAAAAACAAACAAGCCTTACAAGAACTTAAATTAATCGACTATCATCATCAACAATACCCCCAATTTTTTAAATTGCTCGCGCGTGCTTATGGCAATTTAAAACAGAATATTCACTCACATCGTTATATGGCTGAATATTATTATGTGATAGGGCAGACCAATGCAGCGATTCTGCAAATTAAAATCGCTCAAAAAGAGAAAAATATCAATTTCCACTTATCTGCGATACTAGAAGATCGATTGACTTTTTTTGCTGATGAGTTGCAGGCATTACGCGAGCTTGAAGATCTATAAAGGCGATTTAAAACACTTAACTCAACATAGGTTTTGTGGATCTGAATGACCCCCCCCCCCGCCCAAAACCTATTTTGGACTCCAGTTAGCGACCCATTTAACACGGGGTGTTATGTAGGGTATCGCACTGCGTACCTTTCGCCAGTATAAGGTATGCGGTGCATACCCTACATACTGCTTGTCTCGTCTTAAATGTATAGCTCTTCAGTATTGAAAATACTGTCACTGTACCTTATTACATTTCCCACTTAGATAAAGTACAGCATTAAGGCTGAATATCTTTATATAGCTGAAGTGTTATAACTTACTAACATGGGAGCTGTAATAAGTCTGCGTGTCCGTAATTATTTACAAAACCAAAAAACCATGAATCCCACGCTTAGATTCTGCTGCTAACCATTGCTTAAGATAAATCATTTCCTCGGTCTCTTCTAAATGCTCTATGCTTTCTTTGCTTTTAAGTAACCTAAAAGCAGTACTGAGTACTTTATAACGTGCGCCTGTCACCCCCGCACGTCTTAAACCGACGGTATTTAAACGGTAATGCTTAGTGACTGCCCCAGCAATTAAGGTAAAAGGCAGTACATCTTTAGAGATTGCCGTGGTTCCCCGCGCCATGACGTAGGAGCCAATACGGCAGAACTGGTGTACCACAACATTGCCGCCTAAAAAAACCCGCTCGCCTATGCTGACAAAACCACCAATCGCGACATTATTAGCAAAAATCGTATGATTGCCTATTTTGCAGTCATGTGCGACGTGACTATTATTCATAAAAAAGCAATTTGAACCGATAGTGGTGGTCGCACCTTCCGAGGCTCTATGCGCGGTAAAGCCTTCTCTAAAGGTATTATTATCGCCAATTTCTAAATAAGAAACAGTCTCTTCGCTAAAGCTGGTGTCTTGGGGTATATCACCTAAAACCACCTGTGCATGTACTGTATTACCCGCGCCCATTTTGGTATAAGGGCGGATCACTGAATGTGAGCCAATTTTGCAGTTGTCGCCAATCTGTGTGTGTGCTTCGATGATAGTAAAAGCACCGATGCTGACATTCTCGCCAATCGTGGCGCTTGCGTCAATTAACGCGCTAGGGTGGATATTTTGAGTCATTGCTTATTTAGCCTCGTGGGTGATGGGTAGCATGAAGTTCTTTTAATCGCTCATTGGCGACATGGGTATAAATTTGCGTGGTGGATAAATCACTATGCCCTAATAATAACTGCACGACGCGTAAGTCTGCGCCATGATTGAGTAAATGGGTGGCAAAGGCATGGCGTAGAGTGTGCGGCGATAGTTCTTTAGTGATGCCTGCTTTTTTCGCATGACGTTTAATAATATGCCAAAAAGCTTGGCGTGTCATGCCTGCCGCGCGATTAGTCACAAAAACAGTGGAACAAGGGCGTTGCGATAAAAGAGCAGGGCGGCTATGTTGCAGGTAGCTTTCTAAACACTCTATCGCTTGTTCACCCATTGGAGTTAAGCGTTCTTTATTACCTTTTCCTGTGACACGTAATACGCCTAGGCGTAGATTCACTTGGTCGGTGTTTAAGGAAACCAGTTCAGATACACGCAGCCCTGTTGCATATAACATTTCTAACATGGCTTTATCACGTATGCCTAACACTGACGTGGGTTCTGGGCTATTCAGTAATAGCTCTACATCTTGTTCAGAGAGAGAACTAGGGAGTGGGCGACCTATTTTTGGGGTTTCTATTAATGCTGTAGGATCTGTGCTGATTTTTTTTTCGCGTAATAAGTAGGCATAAAAACGCCGTAAACTAGATAAAATACGTGCGCTAGAGCGCGCGCTGATACCTTGCTCATAGCGTAGGGCTAAAAAATCTTTAATATGACTATTACTGGCTAAATCTAGTGTATCAGTTGAGCTTTTATCAAACAGGCGTAAATCACTGGCATAAGCACTCAGCGTGTTTTTGCTAAGGCCATTTTCTATCCAGAGTGCATCAATAAAGACATCAATTAGCGGTTTAGAATTCATGGCTGATATTTTTTTTTAGTCTAAAAAAGAGTGACTCTGTAGGCTGGGTTAGATTTGCAAGCGTAGCGCGGCAAACGTAACCCAGCATTTTACGAGCATTTAGAGATGCTGGGTTACGTTTTTATTGCTATGCAAAAAAACTAACCCAGCCTACGGTGTAGCCCATTTTCTTAGTCGTCAAAAGTCTGCTCTACGCATCCAGCATTTCTTCCAATTTAGCACAATAAGCTTTGAGTACTTTAATCCGTGCATAGCGTTTATCATTCGCTTCAACCAATGTCCATAAAGCGGATTGTGTGCTGGTACGCGCCACCATATCATTGACCGCTAGTGAATATTCGTCCCACTTTTCACGATTGCGATAATCTTCTTCGGTAATTTTATGCTGTTTATAACTGATTTTCTCGCGCGCTTTAAAACGGCTTAATTGTTCGTCAGGGTCTATATGTAACCAGAATTTTAGTAAAGCAATGCCGTGTTCTGTTAAGGATTCTTCAAAATTGCGAATTTCAGGGTAGGCTCGTGTCCATTCCTCTTCACTGGCAAAGTTTTCTGCCCGTTCAACTAACACACGCCCATACCAGCTACGATCATAAATACTCACATGACCTGCGCGTGGCATGTGTCGCCAGAAACGCCAAAGATAATGCTGTAGGCGTTCTTCTTCTGTGGGTGCTGCAATTGGAATGACTTGGTAATTACGTGCATCCATGGCGTGAGTTAAGCGTCTAATTGCACCGCCTTTTCCCCCAGCGTCCCAACCTTCAAAAACTAAGACGCTGGATATTTTTTTCTCATGGGCTTGCCGTGTTAATTTATTGAGTTTGCCTTGATAGTGATTCAATTGCTCTTTATAGCTGTCTTTATCTAAACTGACACTAAGGTCCAATGAACTTAATAAACTAGGCTGATTACCATGAATAATTTTGCTATCGGGAACCATAATAGGCGGGTGTTCTTTTTGTTCACAAGTACTAATATGAGCTTTGATTTTATCCAAAATATGTTGTCCCACCGTGAGACTGCTATAGCGTATATCACTGCCTTCAACAATTAGCCAAGGGTTTTGTACACTGCTGGTTTCAGTGAGCACTTCCTCAGCAACACCGACAAATTTATCGTACATTTTTAAGTGTTTTTTATCACGCTCGGTGACTTGCCAAGCGGTGTCTGGATTTTTTTCTAATTGTTTTAAGCGCTTTTTTTGCTGATCTTTTGCCAAATGTAACCAGCATTTAATAATTAAAGTATTGTCGTCCGCAAGCTCTTGCTCTAGTTCATTGATTTTCTTTAACTGGACTTTTAGCTCAGCATTTTTAGTTTTTCCATAAACGCGCTGGGCAATCGGTGTGCTATACCAAGAGCCTACGTAAATGCCCATGGTTCCTTTAGCAGGCATGGTGCGCCAAAAACGCCAGAAAACAGGGCGCTCTTGCTCTTCATCACTCGGATAGTCATAGGCATTGGTACGCATATAGCGAGGGTCTAGCCATTCATTGAGTAACTTAATGACTTCACCTTTACCGCCTCCATCAACACCTGAAATAAGAATAATAACCGAGTAGTTATGTTGGCGTAATTGCTGTTGTACGGTGAGTAATTCGGTACGTAAAATGGGCGTTTTTTTATGGTAATCCGCTTTGCTAACGGTATGTCCTAATTCAGCAACTTCAAACATATTAGTATCCTTGTTGTTATTTAACGAGTGCTTTGTTTAGTTTAGTGTTGTTTGCTAGCAACAAGCTAGCAGAGCCTTTATAATGAAGCATTTTTAAAATAATCTCAATGGTATAAGGCTTTGGAAAATTTTACACCTGTTTCCGCTTTGTTAGGCGGCGCATTAATCGGTTTAAGTGTGAGTTTACTACTTTTGCTTAATGGTCGTATGGCGGGCATTAGCGGTATTATGAATGGTTTATTCAGTGCACCTAAGAAAGAAGAAATTTGGCGTGGTCTATTTTTAGTCGGTTTAGTGATCGGCGCAGTTATTTTTCAGTTACTCACTAATGATAGCTTAAGTTTACGTCAAGACTATCCTATATTACTTATTATTTTAGGTGGTTTTTTGGTTGGGTTTGGGACAAGAATGGGCAGTGGCTGTACGAGTGGGCATGGAATTTGTGGTATTGCAAATTTTTCTATACGCTCAATTTCTGCCACGATTACCTTTATGCTCAGTGGTATGGTCACCGTGTATATTCTTAAATATGTTTTAGGAGTGGTGGCATGAAAATGAATTTAGTAGCTTTAGTGTCAGGGGTTCTTTTTGGTTTAGGGCTTGCCTTATCGCAAATGATTGACCCTAATAAAGTTTTAAACTTTTTAGATGTCACAGGAAACTGGGATCCGAGTTTGGCCTTTGTCATGATGGGAGCCTTAGCGGTCACGATGATTAGCTTTCGCTTTATTTTAAAGCGTCCTAAGCCTGTATTTGAGTCGGGTTTTCATGTGTCTAAGCAATCTGTGATTACTCGCCCTTTATTGATAGGTGCGGGTTTATTTGGAGTAGGTTGGGGGATGACAGGCTATTGCCCTGGTCCTGCTGTAGCAAGTTTGGGTTTGCTTTCAATTGAAGGTGTAGTAATGGTCGTTGCCATTTACGCAGGCTTTTTTAGTCACCGTTGGATTAGTCATAAATAAGAATAGTTATGGATTTTTTGTCAGAGTTTTTGTCGATTATTTTGACCTTTGTTTTATCTTTAGAATTAATTCATATTGCAGCGGGAAGTTTAGTAGGTTTTGTCATTGGGCTAACAGGTGTAGGCGGGGGCTCTTTAATGACCCCGATACTCGTCTTAGGCTTTGGCATTTCTCCTGCCATTGCTGTAGGGACTGATTTATTGTATGCAGCACTGACTAAAGCAAGTGGGGTATTTTTTCACCATCGCCAAAAAACGGTTGATTGGCGTATTGTAGGGCTATTAGCGGTGGGCAGTGTGCCTAGCTCTTTACTGACGGTTGCCTTATTAGAGCAGATTAAAGCGGCTGGGTTTAATTCAGATCGCTTGATGATGTTAACCTTAAGTGTCATGCTGATATTAACTTCTTTTATTATTTTAATTAAAGGGCACATTGTCTCCTATGTCAGTCATAGGCATGGTGAGTCACGCGCAGTCAGAGTACTTAAAGCTTATCGACCGCATATTACGGCATTATCAGGCGCAATTTTAGGGGTCTTAGTGACGATCTCTTCAGTCGGAGCAGGTGCCATTGGCTCAGCGATATTATTTTTGCTATATCCACATAAAAAACCTTTGTCTATCGTAGGCACAGATATTGCGCATGCGGTTCCCTTAACTGCGATTGCAGGGATGGGGCATGTACATATGGGATCGGTCGATTATGATTTATTGATTGGCTTATTATGTGGGGGGATTCCCGCCATTTATTTAGGCAGTCTTGTCGGTAGGCATATTCCTGATCATTGGTTAAAAGGTGTGATTGCCTGCTTGCTGTTTGGAATGGGTGTTAAGTTAGCTTTGTAGAGTGTGTAATAAGCTGCATTTCTTGGTGCATTTCTGATAAAATGCACCGTTATCCAAATCCTTGGAACGGTTATAAGCGTCGTTATAAAGCTTATAGTCATTAATATTTTTTATAACATATAAATTAAGGTATTTTAGTATGACTTTTGTCGTTACCGAAAATTGCATCAAATGTAAATTTACTGACTGTGTTGATGTGTGTCCTGTTGACTGTTTTCATGAAGGCCCTAACTTTTTAGTGATTGATCCTGATGAATGTATCGATTGCACATTATGTGAGCCAGAGTGCCCAGCGGAAGCTATTTTTGCTGAAGATGAGTTACCAGAAGGTCAAGAGCAGTTTATTGAGATTAATGCAGAACTTGCACAATCATGGCCGATTATTACTGATGTTAAAGATGGCTTAGCTGATGCAGATGAGTGGAATGGTAAAACAGGTAAAACTGAGCTATTAGAAAGGTAAGTTCAGCGCATTAAATGTAGGATGGGTAGAGCGTCTTTTTGCGAAACCCATCACTATATTATGCACAAAATGATGGGTTTCACTGCGCGCCTAAAAGGACAGGCACTCCGTTCTACCCATTCTACAATGTAAATACTTTGAGTTTATTGATCTATTGAGCGGCTAAATATTCATCCTTGAGTTCGACATAATGACTTGCCGAGTAACGTAAAAATTCTTTTTCCTTATCGCTTAAGGTACGTATTTTTCTTGCCGGTGAACCCACGTAAAGATGTCCACTTTCCAGTACTTTTCCAGCCGCAACCAGCGACCCCGCTCCTAGCATCACATAATCTTCCATTATCGTATTATCTAAGATAACTGCACCGATACCCACCAAGCAATAATCCCCAACAGTACAGGCATGCACTGTCGCTTGATGACCTACCGTGACACCTTTGCCTATTCTTAAGGGGCTTTCTTTAGGGTGAAATTTATTGGCATGAGCGCCATGTAACACGGCACCATCTTGAATATTAGTGTCAGCACCGATATGGATACTGGCAACATCACCCCGAATCACAGCCATTGGCCAAATTGAGACATTATCAGCGATTGTGACTTCTCCAATAATAACGGCACTCTCGTCAATATACGTGCCTTTGCCTATTTTGGGATGTTTATTATTAAAAGACTTGATTGACATAATCTCTCCTTAGAATCTATAAAAAATATAAAGCTATCATGATACTGTTATTTTTAGCGTTATTCAGCTAAAATTTTAAATGATTCAACGGAAGTCCAAAATAAGTTTTGGGTTAACAACCTTGGTA
>WTCM01000019.1 GCA_013138595.1 Methyloprofundus sp.
AAAAGTGGTAAATAATAATAAGAAAATTAATAATAATGACACAGGTACTACTAATGCTAAGCGAGCTGCGGCACGTTGTTGGTTTTCAAATTCCCCTCCCCATTGCACTAAATAGCCTGCCGGTAATGTCACTTGCTGCTGCACGGCAATTTTTGCTTCGTCAACAAAGCCGACTAAGTCACGCCCTTCGACATTACTGCGCACCACCACAAAACGCTGACTATATTCACGCTGTATAGAGACCATGCCCTCTACTTTTTCTAATTTAGCCACACTGGATAAAGGCACGGCATGCCCATTATCTAAGGTAATTTGTAAATTTTCAAAATTAGCACTATTACTATCGCCTTTTAACACTAAGGGTGTACGGCGCATACCTTCTTGCACGATACCCACCGATAAGCCTTCTATTTGCGCACGTAAGATTTGCTGTATTTGCTCTATATTTAAGCCTAGCCGCCCTGCCGCTAAACGATCAATGCTTAACTGCAGATATTGCATCCCTTCATTTTGACTGGTAAACACATCACTAGCCCCCGAGATTTTTTTAAGTACCGCTTCAATTTCTTCTGCCTTCTCATTTAATAGCTGCAAGTCTGTGCCAAATAGCTTAACCGCGACATCGCCCCGTGTGCCTGTGAGCATTTCCGAGACGCGCATTTGTATCGGCTGTGTAAAGCCAAAGGCAATCCCTGGTGTTCCCGCCATGACTTTACGAATTTCCTCCATTAATTCCGTTTTAGTCTGCATCCGCCACTGGTCTTTAGGGTGTAACTCTAAAAACGTATCAGTATCATTCAGGCTCATAGGGTCTAAACCAATTTCATCAGAACCGACACGCGCAATAATATTCTTAATTTCAGGAATATTTTTTAATAGATTTTTCTGTACTAACAAATCTAAAGCGACCGATTCTTCCAAAGTAATCGAGGGTAATTTCTCCACCTGTAAAACAATGTCTCCTTCATCCATCGTCGCCATAAAAGCGCTCCCAATCTGCTTAAAGACACCTACAGTCAATAACAACATAATAAGCGTCGCAATAAAAACGGTTTTACTGTGCTTAAGACTCCATTTTAAAGTCGGCATATAGAGTTTATGTAACATTCTTGCTAACCAAGGCTCTGCAAGCCCTTGGTGCTTAAGAACATAAGAAGCACAGACAGGAATCACCGTTAATGACAGAATTAAAGAACCTGCTAAAGCAAACACAATAGTTAAGGCAACAGGTGCGAATAACTTCCCCTCTAAACCTTGTAAGGCAAGTAATGGCAAGAATACAATAATAATAATTAAACTGCCTGAAATAACAGGCGCAGCAACTTCGCGTGTCGCTCTATAAATAATATGCAATCGCGGCAAACGTTCCGACCGCTTTTTATCTGCAAACTGGGTTAAGATATTTTCCACCACCACCACCGCAGCATCCACCAACATACCAATGGCAATGGTTAAACCTCCCAGACTCATTAAATTAGCGGACATACCTGTATAACGCATCATAATAAAGGTAAATAATGCGGCTAAAGGTAACACCACCGCAACCACTAAGGCGGCACGTACATCGCCTAAAAATAATAATAATAAAACGATGACAAAACCAATCGCTTGTAGCAAGGCATTACTGACGGATGACAGCGCTGATTTAACTAAGTTACCTCGGTTATAAAAGGTTTCTATTTTAACGCCGTCAGGCAAACTACTGCTTAACTCCGCTAGTTTTTTCTCTATCCCTGCCACCGTTTGTCCTGCATTCGCGCCACGTAAACTTAAGACTAAGCCTTCAACCGCCTCACCTTCGCCATTACGCGTCACCGCACCATAGCGGGTTAAAGAACCTAACTTAACCTCAGCCACATCACTGACTCTAATCGGGACAGAATTTTTATTACCCACCACAATAGCCGCGACATCCGCTAAGTTTTTAATACGCCCTTCTGCACGTACTAATAAAGCTTCTTCGCCTTCATTTAAGCGCCCAGCCCCATCATTACGGTTATTATGCTGCAAAGCCCCCAATAACTGCTGCATACTAATATTTCTTGCCGCCATTAAGGCATTATCAGGTACCACGGTAAAAGCTTTAACTAAGCCTCCCAAGGAATTCACATCAGCAACCCCCTCGACAGTCCGTAATAACGGACGTATCACCCAATCCAGTAAACTACGACGCTCGGCTAAATCTAGCCCACCGCCTTCAATGGTGAACATAAATATTTCACCTAGTGGAGTCGTCAAAGGCGCAATCCCACCTTCTATCCCTTCGGGTAGATCCGCCCAAATACTGCTTAAGCGTTCAGCCACTTGCTGTCTTGCCCAATAAATATCCGTACCTTCTTCAAAGTCAATGGTAATATCAGTGAGTGAATACTTAGCAATAGAACGCAACATCGTTTGCTGCGGCAATCCTAATAACTCCACTTCAATCGGCGCTGTAATTCTAGCTTCTACTTCTTCAGGCGGCATACCTGCCGCTTTAATAATAATTTTAACTTGCTGCGGCGAAACATCTGGGAAAGCATCAATGGGAATCTGTTTAAAGGCGGTATAACCTCCTCCGATTAACAATAAAGCCATCAACATAATTAATAAACGCTGAGTTAAGGCAAAACGAATTAATGCGGCCATTATTCATCCCCCAAACCTAGTAAATTTGCCTTAAGTGCCACGGCACCGCGTAAAGCAATTTCACTACCCTGAGTTAACACGCCTGTAATAATGGTTTTATTTTCCTGCTTACCCATCACCTGTACTGGCTGAGCTGTAAAACCTGTGGCGCTACGTATAAACACATAAGTTCCACCTGAGTACTTCGCCAATGCCGCATTAGGCACTTTAAAGATCGCTGTCGTGCTACTTTGGCTAATGTGTGCATTCACCGTTTGCCCTGGTCGAATAGTGTCTAGCCCTGTTTCAATTTCAGCTCTGACTAATACTGTTTGATTATCAGTATCCACATTTTTCGCTAATAAAAATACGCGTGCCGTGACATTCATGCCTTGTATTGCCACTGTATCTCCAACATGCACTAAATTAATTCTTTGCTGAGGCACACTAATATCTAGCCATAACTTATTTAAATTGGCGATACGAAATAAGGGAGCCATCGCATCTGCACGTTCACCAATGCTTTTATTCCGCTGTAACACCACACCTGCAATCGGGGCAATAATATTCAAACGACTATTTAAGCGATGTTTAGCTTCTAAACGCCTAATATCTTGCTTAGATAAACCTGCAATGCTTAATAATTGCTTGGTTTCGTTTAAATGAGACACAGCCACCTGATAATTAGCCTTGGTTTTTAACCAACGTCGATCTGCAATCACCTGTTCTTCAAATAATTTTTTATCCCGCAAAAAATCTGTTTTGGCAAGTTGCAACTCATTCACTGACTGTAAATGTCGCTGCTGTAAAGAAAGTAAATCAGGGCTATTAATCGACGCTAATAACTGACCTTTTTTAACCTCATCCCCTAAGGCAACTTCAATACTATTAATTAAACCCGCATGTGTGGTGCTGACCACATACTCATGACTAGGCGGAATAGTCACCATCGCAGGAGCGGTTAATAATGGCACAGAGCTAATGGCCTCTAACTTGCCTAACTTAATCCCTAGATTATATATTTGCGCTGTAGACAGTGTAATACTCTCTGTTGAGCTAGCAACGCTGCTATTTAATAAAAAACAAATTATTAAAAAATTTCTCATGGCATCAATCCTAAAGCTTGGTTATAAAATGCAATATTACGTTGTAAGCGAATCGCACTTTCTTGTGCATTTTCAATCGCACGCTGTGAGCGCTCCTGTACACGCAAAAAGTCCATTAAATTCATTTCTCCTGCCTTAAAGCTAATGCTGGCAATACGTAAATGCTCTTGTGCATTACTTTGAATATTATCCACGATTTCTAAATTAGCGCGCTCGACTTCCAAAGCATGCTCAGCCTCATGTAATTCTGCCGATAAACGTCGGTATAAGTGCGCCTTCTCGACTTCGGCATGCACATAAGCATTATTTGCCTTCGCAATATTAGGTGCTAAATAAGCACTGCCACCAAAAGGAATATTGACATTAAAAGTGAGACTATCGGTAGATGCTTGATGGCGACTACCTCGCTCGGTAGTCCCACCGATTGCAAAAGTGGTTTGCCCCGAACCTTTTGCCTTAATCCATTCTATTTCTGCTTTTTGCTTAGCGATCACTGCATTAATGGCGGCTAAAGCAGGATGAGAGAGATTAATATCTGTCTGCGTACTCAGCGACTCGTTACATTGCTCAGGAAATTGATCTGTTTTAGTGAGGAAGGAAAAGCCCTTACGTGCGTGCATCAACTCAGCTTCTTGCTTAATTAATTGGGTTTTTTTACGCAATAATTCGCTTTTAGCTAATAACAAATCTGCTTTTGCTAAATCCCCTAAACGCACGCGCTTTTCCACTGTTTGAAATAATTTTTCAGCTAAATGAAAACGTTGTTCTATCATGCCATGACGAAACTCTTCTAACTTCAAGCCCCAAACAGCTTGGCGCACTAGACCTGCAACGACCAAACGAATGGACTGCTCTTGAAATTCAATACTTTGTTCAGCTTGCTCACCTAAATATAAACCTGCATCACGCTGCCCCCAGTTCCATAGCGGTACTTGTACCATGCCCTCAAACTCATGCGCACCAAAATCAGACCCTGCAAAATCATCTTTATAATAAAGAGAAACACTCGCTGCACCTGCAAGCCACCGACTCCCACGTTTTTGTAAAGCCTCACTTTCTTGGTACATAGCGGCAAGCATGGCGGAATCGGGATATTTTTCAACGGTTTGACTGACCAGTCCTGCGACCGTCAACTGCGAGTTGATATGTATTTCATCAACATGATCAACAATAAAACTACTTTCTGCTTGCGTTACGGAAGATAACCCCCCATAAGCTAACAAAAACAAGCTTAAAAATTTTAAAACTGGCATTTTTTTTCCTAAAAAATTTTAGATAACGATCACTTAAGTTAAGAATTTTAATATAGGATGTGTTGACGACAGGAAACGCATCAAGCACTCAAAAGATGCGTTTCGTACCTCAACACATCCTATATTTTGCTTTAACTTAATGAGAGTGATAGGCAAAAAATATGCGACACATCACAAGCATTAAGTTAAAAATTTTGATATAGGATGTATTGACGACAAGAAACGCATCAAGTACTCAAAAGATGCGTTTCGTAGCTCAACACACCCTATATTTTGTTTAACTGAATAAGAGTGATATGCAGCATATACCTTATATATGGGTAAAAACAGGAGGTGCGCGGGGCGCAGAATTGAGGGTAAAGAGTAAAGATTTTAAATCTGTAGGCGGTGGAGAAAAACCTATTTTTTGATTAATGATAGCAGCAAGCTGGAAAGAATCAGCGGTACTGATAAAAGCCGGCATACTCTCGCCTGTCTCTTTCTTTTGAATCGCAGAGTGCAAACTAAAAGTAGTCTGCGCACAAGCCACGTTATCTAGCTCAGATAACTCATGCTCATGAGTATGTGCTATCACCGTCGTCACGCCATGTATATGTATACCCTCTTCACTTCCAATCGTATGCGCATGCGCATGCAACAAGGGCGCAAAGCCTTGCAATATGAAGAGTAATAAAATAATCAAACGACGGATAACTGAAATCATAGCCGCACATACTATGCTAAATCAGCCAGTGATTCAATTTATTTATGAAAGTTTATTAGGAAATGCTTATTAAGTTTATAAGTCGTTAAGGAATCGTTGAGCAGGGTGCTTCCCTATTTGTCATATTTTACACCACCCAAAATACCCCGACCAGCCCTAAAGCGAACAAGTCGCATCAAAGATAACACCTCTTGAAGGGATGCTATCTTTTTGAAATGAAACCCTACTCAATACAAAACACTATACGCTTACTGCTGCGTAAATCTCACATCAACCTGACCATACATATAATAGGGGCTTGCTGTATTAGTCGGAATACGATTACTTGAACTGCCTGTATAAGCATAAGTTGATGAGTCTATACGTAAGTTATTCACTAGCATAGGAAAAGTAGCGCCCCCCGTATACCTGTATGAACCACCTGCCCCAGCCATATAAACAGCCACCGTGTATTGTTGATTTGCTTGCACACTCACAGGTGCAATCGTACTAAAATTCCATTTATTCGCCGATGAAACAGTTGCCTCCGCTAAGACAGCACCAGTGGTTTTATTAAATAATTTGACTTGTTTCGCACCATTAAAATAACCTCCTAACTGGTCAATCGTCCCATCGACTAGCGGCGTAAAATGATAACCTAAAGCATAATGCCAAGCATTATTGGTATAAATCACCCCCACGGCATTATCCTTCCAAGGGTGACTCACTAGCGTTGAATCACAGACACCATTGAATTGATGTAAAGGGTCGGTTCTAGGATAGCCCAGTACTTCCATACCATCTGAGCGCCCATCTCCATTACTATCGGGATTATTATCACAAGTGCCTATTAAATTCTCAAAGCCATCAATTAAACCATCATTATCTGCATCTTGATTAGGGTAGACATAAGCAATCGTATCCCCTGCTGCTGGGCTCCAAATATAGCCGCTATCATGCATTGTGCTTAATTGATTTGCGGGGAAAATAGCATGGTCGTCACGCCCAGCATCGTAACGTCGGTAAAGTGCTACTGTGCCCTCAGGTTGCGGATAATCCTTGCTATACACATAGCCTTCAATCCCATCTTTCACATAGCCTGCATTTTCAGCAATCAGTAAATAAGTTTGTCCTGCGATATAAATATGATCTAAATTGTCACTATCAGTAGATTTATAACTCATACGATATAAAGGAACCAAGGGCTGAGCAGTATCTAGTGGGTTATTTTCCGTGGTAAAAATATAAACTTCTGCTCTTGCCGTTGGTGCTGGTAAAGGCGGATAAAAACCATCGTCGGGCGGTGCTGTATCGGGAAACTCAGTATACTGAGGCGTTGCATAACCATAAGCAGGTGAAAATCTAGCAGCGCTGGATGCTGATGTTTTAGATAATAAAGTACCATGGATTGCCGCAGCAGCCATTTGTGGTGCTGTGGTATAAAAACTATCTTCTGCTAATGAACTATAAAAACTAAACAGCGGTGTTAAGCGATTCTGTAACACTACGCCAGCAACAGTCCCTAAGGTTTGATCAACAGCAAGTAATGCATCAGGAATCCCATAGGCCAGCTGGCTATGCTTAATAGGGTATTCACTTGCTGAAGAAATCAGAATTTCTTTAACAGCATGACGGTCTAATAAGGGATCAATAGAGCGAATCAAAGCAGTTAAACCTGTGATATTCGGAGCCGCCATAGAGGTGCCCGTACACGTCCCATAACCCGGCATCCCTTCGACACCGAAGCTATCGCCACATTTTCCAGCCTTATTCCAGTCAAACTCTGTCACAAAAGTAGATAAAATATCTACACCTGGCGCCACAAGATCTAATTGCACCCCATAATTTGAAAACCCTGCTTTTTGCCCCAGCTCATTGCTCGCTCCCACAGCAATGACACGTTTATCTGAGGCAGGGAATTGAATATAATGACCACAACCCACTGTATTATCATAATTTTCTCTAAAAATCCCGTTCCCAGCTGCCGCGACATGTACAATATCACGCTCTGCAATACGCTGTAAGGCAATACAGACGGCATCATTAGGATTAATAGCACAATCAAAGTCAACACTATCGACAGTCGGGCAAGTTTGTCTAGCAACAGCTGGAGACCTCATACGAAAACTGGCATTGATCACTTGTGCGCCTGAATCTACCAAAAAATTATACGCTGGTATTTTGCTTAAATCATTAACTACTTTAGCAAATAGCACTGAACAATCCCAACATACCCCTGCTGTTCCGATACTATTATGACTATCAGCAGCAATAATACCTGCCACATGCTGCCCATGCCCTCGACCTGGTAGCTGTCTAATCACAGAAGTATCTAACACCGATATTGGTGGTTCTGAAACATCCTCATCTAAACCCACAAAATCATACGAAAATTGTGATTTATAATTAGAAAAATCTGGATGTCCTATTTCTAAATCAGAATCAGGAATCCCGACATAAGCATGTCCTTTAATCTTATCCCAAGCGGTGACTATATCGCTATTTTCATGCTGTAAATTCATCCCTCCTGAGTAGTAATTAAATAATTCATATTGAAACTGCCTAGCATTTTGACTTAGGGTATCATTTACACGCAATGAAAAATCTGCCAAATCTGTTGCTCTCACTCTGGAGAAACTCAGTACCGCTGAATTCTTTGCTAGTAAGCGTTCTGCTTGTTTTAAGTGGTTTTCATTTTCATACGATAAAACAATATACCGCTGCAACTTTGCTGCACTAGACTGCGGATGTAACTGGCTAAAATCTGGCTCAGCTATTTTTTGCGCTTCAATTTGTTCAGGTATTAAGCCCAAGGAATTATTTGGGCTAGCAACGACCTGTCTACCCTTTTTAACTAAATGCTCACTATGAGTCGTCGGACCAAACACAGAAACCAAGTGACCTAGATTAATATTATCAATCAGTTGTTCATCTGATTTCATCAAAATTGTCAGTCGATAAGGCGATACATGCTTTTGTAGATTGGATTTAACAGGCTTTTTTTTTGCTGGCTTATTGACTGCGACATCAGCGCAAGGCTTATTCCCTGAGGGGTTGGGTTTAAAGGCAAAGCAAGCGTCATCCGCCTCAAGCTCTGCAGAGTCTAGCCCTACCACGACACGTGCATAAACTGAGGACGAGCTAGCCCAGAGTAGTGGCACAATGATAAGTGCTGATTTTAAAATAGACATAATAAGTATCCTCTTGAGTGTTAAGGAACAGAAGTTATTTTTTTTATTAAAAAACGTCCCTATCTCCCCAATAGACTACAGCTCAAGTTGAATTTACTAATATGTTTATATAGAGTAACTTACGCAATAAAAAGTAAGCCGCTCAAGCCATATCGAGAGGAGGTTTTTAGTATATACCCAATAAATTTAAAATGCTAACTCGCCAATTCAGGCTTAAGCTCAAAAAATCAGCTCAACGCTTCATTTTCTGGACAAGATAACCTTCCCCAAAACAATATGATAGATGCAAAGAAAAGGTACTAAACAACCCCAAGCGGATGAACTTATTTCAGCAGAACCGCTCGCCCCTCCATTACACATAAAGGCAATCATAAAACCGACAATGCCACCGATAATAATCAGGGTAGTAGCACTCGATAATTGCTTAGATGAACACTTCAAAAAAATGCCTAGTATTAGCCACCAGACTGGAAAAATAAGTAGTAAAAATAACATATTTTTATATTCCTTAATTTAAGATCAATAGCTTATAACAACTAAACAAACCTACCCCAGCCACTCTGCGGCAAGCTTCTTCGCCAAACCAAAATCACTTTTACCACTGCCCAATTTAGGAATTTCTGCGACCGGCATAAACATATTAGGGGCCATTAAACTATTCAGCCCTGATTCTGCAATACATGCTTTAAGCCCTGCTTCATCAATCTCTCCCACATATAACAGCACCACTTTTTCACCTTTTTTATCATCTGCGACAGTGGTGCTTAATATCTCCACCTCTTCGGGTAAGCACGGGTTAATACTCGCTTCTATCGCGCCTAGACTAATCATTTCGCCGCCAATTTTGGCAAAGCGTGAATAACGATCCACAATCACTAAAAAGCCATCTTTGTCTAAATGCCCTTTATCCCCTGTTTTATACCAGCGCTGCCCGTCTATTTCGACAATCACTTGCGCGGTTTTTTCAGGATCATTCAAGTAGCCTTGCATGACTTGCGTCCCCCCAATAAGAATCAAACCATCTTCTCCCAACGCTAAGCTCTGCATGCTATTAGGGTCTACAATTCGTACGCTACTACCTGGTAATGGCAAACCGACTGTGCCTTGTTTCGCACCTGTTTGTATACTCCAATTATCCGTGACTAATCGGTCAGGAATATTAACCGTGGCAACAGGCGTGGTTTCCGTGGTTCCATAGCCTTCATAAACAGGCTTAGAAAACTTGATATTAAATGCATCGCGTATTTCTGGATTTAAACGCTCGGCACCTGCCACAATAATTCGTAAGGATTCCAGCATTAAGGGATGGATACGACTATTTTTATTAAACAAACGTAAAAAAGTAGACGTGCCACAAAAAATAGTCGCTTGATGCTGACTAATGCCTTTTGCAATATTCAATACATCTGTCGGATCAGGATGACAAATTGCAGGAACCCCTTCGACCATCGGCAATAAGCCCGTAATGGTTAAGCCAAAAGCATGAAATAAAGGTAAACTCGCCACCATCACATCATCGTCACGAGTATCCATCACATCAGAGACTTGTTTGATATTACCCATAATATTTTTATGACTTAAGACCACACCTTTAGGCGCGCCCTCACTGCCACTGGAAAATAAAATAGCCGCTGGCTGCTCTATTTCACTAGGGTTACCGTATAAAGAAATAAGTGTTTGAGTGGGTAAATAGGTGGCTAAAAAACTTTGTAATTGCTCAAATTTACTAAAGCTTTGTTTCATATCTTCCAAATACACAGGCGTTGCTTGCGCAAATAAAACATCCAGAGCGATATTTTTTTTCTCTAGCTTAGTAATAAAGCGGCGTGAAGTATAAAGGGTTTTAATCTCTGCTTTTTCCAGTGCAGAGAGCAAAGACTCAACGCTTGCCGAAAAATTTAAATTCACCACCGTTTTGCCACTGATAAATACGCCCATATTGGCAATTAAGCCAGCACTGCTGGTAGGCAGTAATAAGCCTATATTTTGCTCAGGGCTTTGCTTTTTAAAGCGACTGGAAAATAATAAAGCCGCCGCTAAAGCTTTACGTCGAGAAAGCGTCACATTGCCCTGAATATCAATCAGACAATCACTGCCCCCCTCTTGTTTAACACGCTCTATCCAAGCTTCTGCAATCGGCGGTAAATCATTGGTATAAATCTGCCACGTATTAATCGATAAATCAAACACGGCTGTTTTAACGGTTGCCGCCTTGGAATCAATTGCTAAAGGTTCTGCAAAGGCAACGATCACATCTCTACGCAAACCTGTAGTTTGACGTAATGACTGTAAATTTTCACTGGAGCGAGAAAAACGGCTGCCCCATAAGCCGCGTAAATAAAACGGTAAAATAACCCCGTCTACCCCTTCTGTACAACGCTCAAACCCTTTTTTAAATTCGCCCAACTGTCCGTTGCGACTAATCGCACCTTCTGGAAACAAACACACTACCTCACCTAGTTTCAAGCGTTTATTAATTTCTGCTAAAGCACTTCGACTACCACTGCTAGAAATAGGAATCACCCCAAATAAATCTAAAAACCAGCCCAAATACCAACGTTGATAATATTTTTTTTCGATCACAAAGCCCACTGCTCTAGGGCTAGCAATCTGTAGCATTGCCCAATCTAACCAGCTAATATGATTACCCAGTAATAACACCCCACCTTGCGAAGGCATATTCTCCAAGCCTTGCACATTAATACGGTATTTACTAGAAAAAGCAGCGCCAAACACATAACGCACTAGGGACTGTGGCAATTTATAAACGGTATAAACCGCGCCAATTAAAGCCACTAACGCTAATAAATGTAACAAAATACCGCTATGAATACCCATTAAAGAGAAGCTGACGGTCAGCCCCAAAAAGGCAAACATAATGACATTCTGCACCCAATTATTACCCGCTAAGACCATGCCCAGCTCTTCGGTACGCGCATGAAATTGAATCAGTGAATTTAAGGGGATAATAAACAAGCCACCAAAAAAACCGAAGGCAAGAATATCCAAGGCTAATATAGGCACAGAAGGAATTTGTGGTAATAAAAATAAGCTGACCACAATACCCATCGCTCCTAAGGGAATCAATGCGGTTTCAATATAATTAGTCGAAACTTTACTAGCAAACCAAGAGCCTAAAATAATCCCCAAACCTGAACACGCTAATAAACCTTGGATAATAATAGTATTCTCAATCGCCAAGGTTTCTTTAGCAAAAGAAGGGAACGTGGCTAGAACGACTTGTGACACACCCCAAAAAACGGACAAACCCACAATAGAAAGCCAAATCGCGGAATCCACTCGTAATAATTTAATATTACTCAAAAGTGTACGACCTGTGAAATAGCGCCCCCACTGAAACGCTTCTGTTTCACTTTCAGGCTGTAATTCAGGCAGTTGATAAGCAAAATACAATTCAATTAAACTGCCTAACACCAATAGCCAGCCTAGCGGTGCAATCGTGCGAATAATATCCGCTTCAGAGCCGATCACCGTGCCCGCTAGAATGTTTTCAAATAAGATGGAAAAGACAAACATGCCCAATAAAATAGCCACAATAGTAATCGACTGCACCCAGCTATTCGCTGCCACTAAATGATGTTTACCCGCAATTTCACGAATATAGCCGTATTTAGCAGGGGAATAAAAAGCACTTTGCACCGCCATCATAAAAGTCATCGCAAAAGCGACTTGAAACCAGCCCATATAATAAGAGGCGGTAATCATCAGCGTTAAAATAAAGGCAAAAATAGCCGCACCGCGCATAATTTTGGGTTTTTTAAAGCGATCAGCGATAAAGCCAGACGGCGTAAACAATAGAATAAAGGGCAATAAAATAAGCCCATTGACTATTGCCGTTAAAATCACCTGCGTACTGCCATCGTAGACTTTAAAAACGGTATTTTGAATAATGATTTTATGCCCTAAGTCCACAAAGGCATTTAAAAAAACCATGCTAATAAAAGCGAGAAAACCTGGTGTCTTATACAGTGAATTCATTATTTATCCCTAACTGATATAGTGATCTTTAATTTTAACTGAATTATTGGATGTTATGCGTTATACATACAAATATATAGCTGAAATAGCACGGTTTCAAGTATAGCTAGTGGAACTCAGCCCAACTAAAGATCGAGAAATTAATAAAACAAGACCCTACATTGTCATTTCACCTAATGAAATGTCCGCACTTTCCACAGTGCTTGTTGCCCCTATGACAACAAAAGGCTTTGAATTTCCATGCCGAGTTGAATGTACTTTTAAAGAAAAAAAAGGCTTCATTCTTTTAGACCAAATTAGAGCAGTTGATAAATTGTGCTTAGTTAAGAATTTAGGTGTTATTGACGAAAAAACTCAAATGAAATTATGCCAGTGCCTGCAAGAGCTATTTGCATATTGATAAAGGTACGCGGTGCGATACCCTACTCTTTGCAAAACTGCATGAAAATTTTCCCAAAACGCGTTTTGGACTCCAGTTTGAAAAATACTTTCACAGCCTCTAATGATATTCAGCGCACGTAGTACCATCAGCCAAATTAAAAGCTAGAGTGATATAAATCACTCTAGCCCTAATAAATAAACCTACTGACTCATCATCACCCGCTTAGCTTCTGCTTCTAAATCTCTATAAGGCGTGCCTTCCACGGTGACACCGACTAGATCAATTGTTCCACCACTAAATTTACTTGGTGTTGGATACAATTCACTGACTGCATCACCACTATCATAAGCAATACATAAACCATCGCCAGACAGAGTAAATTTAGCAGGCTGTGTTCTCA
>WTCM01000119.1 GCA_013138595.1 Methyloprofundus sp.
GGTCTTTACGAAAGTGAATTTCTGTTTCACCGCGTAATAACGGCCGACAACTGCCATTAAGTTTTAAAGCCCCATATTCATAGTCTACATCCACTAAACCATTCACTACTAATTGACGAAATACCGAGCGCCACTGACTATCATTAAGCTCTTTACCAATACCAAAGGTACTTTGCTTATCATGCCCAAAACTTTTAATACGATCATTCTCTTTGCCTAATAAAACATCCAGCAAATAATTCACCCCAAAGCGTTGCTCAGTGCGGTAAATACAGGATAAAGCTTGTTGTGCGGCTATCGTGCCATCCCATGTTTCGACAGGCTCTAAGCAGGTATCACAATTTCCACAAGGCTTAGTATCAGTCTCGCCAAAATATTTTAATAAAACTTCGCGCCGACAAGAGACTTGCTCACATAAGCCCAGCATGGCATCTAGTTTATGTAATTCCACCCGTTTATGCGTTTCATCCGCATCCGAGCCTTGTAGCATCTGGCGCAGCATAATGACATCTTGTAAGCCATAGCTCATCCACGCATTCGCAGGCTCTCCATCACGCCCGGCACGCCCTGTTTCTTGATAATAACCTTCAATACTTTTAGGTAAATCTAAATGCGCCACAAAACGTACATTGGGTTTATCAATCCCCATCCCAAAAGCCACCGTTGCCACAATCACAATCCCTTCTGACATTAAGAATTTATGCTGGTGATTTTTGCGTATTTGGTGCGTTAGCCCGGCATGATACGGATAAGCATCCACACCTTTTTCTTGTAAAAATTTTGCTGTTGCTTCGACTTTTTTACGCGATAGACAATACACAATTCCCGCATCACCATTATGCTCTGCTCGAATAAAACTGAGTAATTGCTGGCGTGGGTTTTGCTTTTGTACGATACGGTATTTAATATTCGGGCGATCAAAACCACTAATAAATAAACGCGAATCCGTCAGCGAAAGACGACTAATAATTTCTTCACGGGTACGTTGATCTGCTGTTGCGGTTAATGCAATTCTAGGAATAGTCGGGAAACGTTCAGCTAAAAGTGATAACTGTAAATAATCGGCACGAAAATCATGCCCCCATTGCGAGACACAATGCGCTTCATCTATCGCGAATAGGGAAATTTTTAAACGCCCAAAAAATTGCAACGTACGCTCTAAAGTCAAACGCTCTGGCGCTACATAGAGTAAATCTATTTCACCGCGTAATAACTGTTGCTCAGTCAACTGCGCTTGTTCATAGCTTAAGCTAGAATTTAAAAAAGCCGCATTCACGCCTAATTGATGCAAGGCATTCACTTGATCTTCCATTAAGGCAATTAAAGGCGAAATAACAATACCCACGCCCTCGCGTACCATTGCAGGAATTTGGTAACACAAAGATTTTCCACCGCCTGTGGGCATTAAAACCGTGGCACTCTTACCGGTGATTAATTGCTCAATAATCTCAGCTTGTTGCCCACGAAAACCTTCGTAACCAAACACGGCTTGTAGCACTTCTTGGGCTGAATTGCCTGTAAAATTGGTTTGCTTCACTTTTTTCCTTTTTGATTAAACTAGCGCGAAAAGCTTACAAAAACTCAATGTATTCTACACTAAGCCCTGTCTACTTCTATGCCGCGTTTAAATTTATAGTTTAAAATTTACGAGTGTTATTTAGCTTTTTGGCTCATACCAAATGGGTGAAGTATACGCACGTTCTTGTATTGTCACAGGTGCTGCTTTAGGAGACTTCTCATTAAAATACACCGCATCATAAGTTGTCCAGCGCGGGGTAGGAATCTCTAAGACCCGTGCATAATAAAAAGCTTTCACGGCAGGATTAAAATCAGGATCTTTCCAGACACTGATTAATTCAGCCTCTCCAATGGTATTTTTCCATGTCGCTGTTTTAGCATCGACGCTATTACCAACCGCGGCTAATTTTCCTTTACTGTCTAGCCTACTATCGGTATCACTCCAAGCGACGTTATAAATACGTTCTTGCGCCTTACCTTTAGCATCTAACCAGCCTTTAATAATTTGAATACGGTCTAAATTACCACTTTGTGGATCTTTCATTGCCGCGACTAAAAACGTCGGCGCTTTACCTTGAGCGGCTTTATGCAAGTCTCCGCCCATCGGAACTCCTTTGCTATAGCCTAAGACAGCAGGTTGACGTGTGTAAGCATCTGCTGCGGTAAAATCAAAACCACCAAAGAAACGTACCCGAATACGCGGTCCTGTGGTCGCATAGGTTTCTTTGCGTTGCATCGCATCAAAAATATCACCACGGGTATTATCTTGTGCCCAAACAGCGACAACCCCAGCCGCTTGATATTCCCAACCGAAACGCTTTAAACCTAGTTTTTTATTTTCTTTGGCAAGATGCTTTGCACGACCTGGCTTTGGTTCATCGGCGGTATGCTTGCCAAACCAATTATTTTCAGAGGTAGTCGATAATGCGGTGTGAATATCAGTGGAGCCGATCATGCCAAACTTATACGGGTTAATCCCTGTTTGCGCATCTAATTCTAAACCTCGTTTAAGGGCTGAGCGTGCATATTCACCGAGTAACATATCAGGCGTTTTTGCTTGGCTTAAATCTAAATTGCCTGCATCCCAAGTTTCAAAATCAGCAAACTCATCATCAGGCGAAAGTAATGGATGTGCCTCTCCATCTCCTTTAGGCTGAGTCACTTCCACTAAAGGCTCCCATCTTGCACGGTTTTTTAAATAAGCCTTATCCAGTGGATTGTTTTTATCAAACTTATCCAACAGTGGAAACATCCAGCCATTAGATAAATTACCATTGTGTGGAACCGCTAACATTCGACCGCCTGTTTTAGCTTCCCAATTTTCCATCCATTTCCATAAATCGCGCGGGTTAGGGCTGCCTAAAGGCGGTGTGGTGGTGTAAGGCTCTATCATCATTGCCTTATCGCCATTGTCACGCATTAAAACCACGCGGTGTAAATTATTACCCTGCACTAATGAAGTCCACTCAAAACCTATTAATGTGGTGAATTTACCCGGTTCATTGTAGTCTTCAGCGGCTTGAACAATACCTTCCCAAGTTGAGCGATAAGCAGGATTGCCGGGTTGGTAATTTAAAGCGGTGGGAATTTTCCCTTGAGAAAATCGCGCAATCAAGCCAAACATTGCTTTAGAAGCTGCTTCACCGCCCGCATTAAAAGCGGCATTCAATTCACGCCCATAAGGCTCAGCCATAATATTAGGTGCGCCTGCTAGTACATCAGTAATCATGCCCATGCCATCGGTATGATCCGCGACCGCCATAAAGTCATAAGGTTGAGAAATACGTACGGGCTGACCTGTATTGGAGATTACTTGTTCACCGCGCGCAAAGCGGTAAGCATCACGCGGCATTAAGCGTGTGCCGCCACCGCCAGCATCACCTGAAAGCCCTGTATGTACATGTACGTCACCAAATAGGACTTTGGCAGGAAAAGAGCGGTTAGCGTAAGGAGAATAGGCTTTTCCCTTAAAAATACTTGGATCGGTATGTACCGCATCCATTGCACTTGCTGAGCTAAGCTTAAAAGCAGCAAGTATCAATGTAGGTACTAGCGCGCGTGATAATTTCATATATTATTCCCTTGTAAAACTCAATTATTTAGCTGATTACATATACAGCTTAGCCATAGGAGAAATAGCGAATGATAGCCTTTATTTCTTCTTCCACTTACCATTAGACGACTGATACCACCAGCCAGACTGTGCATTACTGACCCAACTACTGGCGAAAGTAGATTTAATCTGTCCCGCCCATTCAGGATGCCCATTCGCAGCGGCAACCGCTTTATACAATTTATTGCGGTCTGAATTTTCAGACTTAATTAATTTATTGACTTTATTGCGGTCTTTAAGCGAAACCTTGCCTTTTGTGGTCAATAAACCATCCGATTTAATCCCTATCGTGCCCTTATCATAATACGACTTAAGCTGTGAAAAGCGGCTACGCATACTTGCCTTAATGCGTCGAATATCCGCACTGTCTGCAGATAAGTTAGCTTCTGCATGTGCGGATGAAACCACACTCGCAATTGCTTTATCTATAAACTGGTAAAAGCTCACTTGCCACTGAGAAAATTCTGACTTGGGCTTAAGCTGACTCTTTTTCAGTTCATCAGGAAAATTTTCTTCTGGTACGACACTTTGTATATCTTGAATAATTTCATCGGCAACTTCTTCTGCTGCTGCAGCGGGAAAATAGATATTAATGGTGACACAAGCCGTGAGAAATAACATACTTAATAGAGGTACTTTTTTAATACTGATCATTCTTTTTCCTTATTCAATAACAACTTCATCGGAAGTCTCAATCCGGCCTAAACGCTGGACTAATATATCCCAGTCTAGGCTAGGATTATACCCAATAACATCAATTCTTGGCAGCCCTCCCCCTTTGATTAAGTAAAAACCATTATCTGTTGCCTCCACGCCCATTAATTGACAAACACCTTGATACAAATAACAGCCAAAACCGAGTTTTTTATATTTAAAGGTGCTAAATAAACTCATAAAGCCACGCGATAAAGCATCTGAAATACCACCACCCCCTATCGTGGCAATATTTTCTATCGCTCTTTGGCTGATCTTATGCGTGGAGCGATCATCGTCTGGCGTGCCTATCCAAGCGTAAAAAGTAATCGGTCGCCAATTTTCCATATATAAATCTTGTACTGTTCCTGATAAACGCCCTTCTATATGCCCTACATCAAATTGCTGCGTAATGGCCTTTAAGTCTAAATTATCAAACGCTATATCAATATAAAACTGAGGAAAATCCGTAAATAACCCCGATAAAGCTAAGTCCTTAATACTCACTTCACCGTCAAAGAGTTGCATTTTAAGCTCGCCATCCAGTGATAATTTTTTATCTTGATAACGTACTGAGGGAATATCTCCACTGAGGCTCCCTGTCAAGCTTGCCCCCCAGCCGAGTACCTTAGATAATTGCGCTAAAGAGAGCTCCTTAAGCGCGCCATTAAAATGCACATTAGCATCACTAGGACCTTCTGTTGCTGCAATATCAAAGCGATTAATTAAAAAATGACCGCCTAATAGCTTTAAATCAGCAGGCTGTAATAATTCAAATTGTTTAGCAAAAAGACTGAAGTCTAAGCGCCCCGCTTGAAAAGGAATAGATTGTAATGTTAGTTGTTGCCAATTGATAAAAGAATCAGCCGTTGTTTGCTGCTCTGCTGCCCAATTAATATGTGCATTCGCTTGCTGAAAAGATGTACTCTCATCCAGTGCTAACATAACGTTTTTAAGAATAAGGCTAGCGGTCGTGATATGCGCTTGCTTAAAACTAAACTGCGCGGTCATTAGCCCAGCAAGTCTAAGCTCCTCAAAATTGCTGGATTCTAAAAAGGGTAAGACATACACGGGAGTTATTTGACTGAGCTCTGGAATATGTAAGGTCACATCCGCAGAGTCTATACTTAAAGCCGTTTGATAGTTAAATGCCGCTTTACCCGTCAAAGTAAGCATATCAGCATGATTCAAGCTAAATTGATCCAGTATTAAGCGTTGTTGTTCAGCCAGCCATAAACCACTGGATTTAAGCTTTAAACTTTCTTGCGCTTTAAGCTCCAAGAAAACAGGTTCTACATAAATCCCCCCTGCAAGTAGTTCAGTGGTATTTTGCCATTGCCAAGCTGATGAGCCTTGATGCCCAGCATATAGTTCGCTGGTTAATAGCAGTGCTTCAGTGGCAAGTGTCCCTGTGGCATCTTGTAGAGAGAGGTCTTTAATCACTACCTGTGCTGATAGCTGTTCTAACTGCGCTTGTTGCCCTTTAAGCTCTAACTCAAAATCCACCAACCCTGCACTGATAGGCAGACTTTTTAAATCAGGGAATACAGTCTTTAATGTGCTTAAATTAACACCTTCTGCTTGAATATGCACCTGCCACTGCTGGGCTATTTGTTGCGCATCAATAGCAAAGACCCCACCCAATAAGCTCAGCTTTTTGATACTAATATGATTATTATTTTCTTGCAGCTGAAATGAAAAATCAAAGGCAAGTGACTGCAATAACTTAGACTTAAAACGCCCACGACCTTGGGCACATTGAATATTATTTTCTTGCCATTTAAAATGCTGACAAGAAATATTAAGCAGACTAAGTGTCTTTAAAGGCGGTGGTAATATCAGTTGTGCAGAAAGCAAAGAGGTTTGCTGGGAAGCTTGATTCAGCTGACTAATACTCAGCTGAGTGTCTTTTAGTACCCAATCATCAGCGCTTACTTGCTCAGCACTAAAGTTTATTGAATCAACCGCATAGGTGTGGCATGAAAAACTCAATAAAAAGCAGACAAGATAAAAATGTAGAGCGGATTTTACTGCACGGCTACATGGATCGCTCAATATAAAATATTAAGCGGGCTGAGGATAAGCCGCTGCTTTCATAGTGGTGGCTATCGCACCATAAGCAATCACCCAGGCCTCTTCCACTTCAGGCGTAAAATACGCTCCTAAGCCTTGCTCTAATACCCATAATAAAGCCGCTCCCACGGTTTCATAATGCGCTGCGTCCACACCATAGGTAATGTGTCGCTCTCCCATTGCCTGTAGCATCGTCTCTACTGAGTCTAAATCTTCTAATGAATTGACCACAACATTCAAAGTAGTCATTAACTTATCCCCTTGAAAATCTAATTTCCCTCTAAACAGAGGCTTAAGCTCTGGGTCTAACTCAAACAAGCGGGCATAAAATAATTCTGCGGCTTGTTTGCGCATCGGTACGACACGTTTCCATGAGTCCCTAATGAGCTTTATTTGTTGCTCTGACAGTAAAGAAGGTGCAGCCTCAACATATTCGCCCGCCCCGCCTCTTTCGCGCTTTCTTTTATTTTGTAGCAGTAGCACGATAGCTAAACCCGCTGCCACTAATAAAATGCCATACATCATAAAAAAACCTCATTATTTATACTGTTTTACTAATTGTACAGGGAAAATTAAATATTGGGCTAGCTTGTTGCGCTGGCGCTGAATAAGCTAAACTCAATCTCCGTCGTGAAATATCTACTAAATAAATTAATTTGTAGGATGGGCAAAGGAGGCACGACGTGCCCATCTTTATAGTTAATGGGCACGAGATAAAGCCTCTTTGCCCATCCTACACGAAAATTTAAAAGAAAAAATGTTTGAATAATGATGTACATGGAGTCCAAAACGCGTTTTGGGCAGTTTAAGCCACACCCTGTTTTATCAAGCCCAAGTATCGCGCAATGTGACCGTGCGATTAAACACTAATTTATCAGCACTGCTATCTTCCGTATCTAAACAAAAATACCCAACTCGTTCAAACTGAAAACGACTGCCTAATTCTGCATTTGCTAAACTCGCTTCTACTTTTGCATTGGCAATGACTTGTAATGACTTCGGGTTTAACACCTGAGAAAAATCGTCTTCTGCACCAGGATTTGCAACATTAAATAAGCGATCATATAAACGCACTTCAACATCTAAAGCATGACTAACTGATACCCAGTGAATCACCCCTTTGACTTTACGCCCTTCAGGCTTTTTACCTAAGGTATCTGCATCATAGGTACAACGTAGCTCAGTCACGTTGCCCGCTGCATTTTTAATCACTTCATGGCATTTAATCACATAAGCGCCACGCAAACGCACTTCACCGCCTGCAATTAAACGCTTGTATTTGGGTGGCGGCACATCCGCAAAGTCATCTTGGTCTATATAGATTTCTTTTGTAAAAGGAATAATGCGCTTACCCATCGCTTCATTTTGCGGATGGTTGCTAGCAGATAATTCCTCAACTTGCCCTTCTGGGTAGTTTTCAATCACTATTTTTAAAGGATCTAATACCGCCATCGCACGTGCAGCCGTGTCATTTAAATCTTCACGAATACAGTTTTCCAATACCGCAAGTTCTATTGAAGAATCTTTTTTAGTCACGCCGATACGTTCACAAAAATCTTTAATTGCAGCAGGTGTCACACCTGCACGACGTAAACCTGCAATCGTCGGCATACGCGGATCATCCCAACCACTGACATGCCCATTCACCACTAACTGATTTAATTTACGTTTACTGACAATCGTATATTCTAATTCTAAACGTGCAAATTCAATTTGCTGTGGATGACAGTCACTTTCAATATTATCCAAAATCCAGTCATATAAAGGACGGTGATCTGCAAATTCTAAGGTACATAAAGAGTGCGTAATGCCTTCTAGCGCATCAGAAATACAATGGGTGTAATCATACATAGGATAAATACACCAAGCATCGCCTGTACGTTGATGATGTACACGACGAATACGGTATAAGGCTGGGTCACGCATATTGATATTTGCAGCCGCCATATCAATTTTAGCGCGTAGCAAATACTGCCCGTC
>WTCM01000200.1 GCA_013138595.1 Methyloprofundus sp.
GAAAATGAACACCGTACACGCCAAGCTGTTCGTGGCATACGTGCCATGTTTAAAAAAGATGGTTTGATAAAATAACATAGGAGTTTTGTTTTGAAGCCAGTAAAAGTGGGTGTTTTAGGTTTAGGTACGGTCGGTGGCGGTACGGTTAATGTTTTAAAACGCAATGCACAAGAAATCTCTCGTCGTGCAGGACGCGACATTATTATTACCCGTGCTTCTGCAAGAGACCTGACGCGCGAGCGTATTTGTGATACTCAAGGCTTAAGTCTTAGCAGAGATCCTTACGATATTATTAATGACCCTGAGATTGAAATCGTCTTAGAGTTAATGGGTGGCACAGAGCTAGCAAAAGAGCTGGTGCTTAAAGCGATTGCGAACGGCAAGCATATTGTCACGGCTAATAAAGCCTTAATTGCCTTACACGGCAATGAAATTTTTGCGGCGGCACAAAAAGCGAATGTAATGGTTACTTATGAAGCGGCTGTGGCGGGTGGTATTCCGATTATCAAGGCAATTCGTGAAGGCTTAAGCGGTAATCAAATTAACTGGTTAGCAGGGATTATTAACGGTACAGGTAATTTCATCCTAACTGAAATGCGCGATAAAGGGCGTGATTTTTCTGATGTCTTAGCCGAAGCGCAAGCGCTGGGTTATGCCGAAGCAGATCCTACTTTTGATGTAGAAGGCATCGATGCAGGTCATAAATTAATGATTCTTGCTTCTATCGCTTTTGGTATCCCATTACAATTCGATCAAGTCTTTACTGAGGGAATTACTAAAATTACCCGTGCAGATGTCGAATATGCTGAAGAATTAGGCTACCGCATTAAGCATTTAGGCATTGCACGTAAAACAGAGTCTGGCGTTGAACTAAGAGTTCACCCTACGCTGATTCCTGAGCGTCGTTTAATTGCTAATGTCGATGGCGTAATGAATGCGGTTTTAGTGCAAGCTGATGCGGTCGGCCCGACACTTTATTATGGTGCTGGCGCAGGTGCAGAAGCAACGGCATCGGCTGTAGTTGCCGATATTGTTGATGTAGTACGTGCTTTATCACTGAACAGCGAAAGTCGTGTGCCTTATTTAGGTTTTCAAGCTGATGCAATAACTGACTTAGCTATTTTGCCTGCAGAAGCGATTGAAACCGCTTATTACCTACGTCTTACCGTAGAAGATAAGCCAGGCACTTTAGCGGATATTACCCATATCTTGGCAAAACAAAATATTAGTATCGAAGCATTGATACAAAAAGAGCCTAATGCAGATGAAACAAAACTGCCGATTATTATGCTCACCCAGAAAACGATTGAAAAAGAAATGAATGCAGCGATTGCGGCAATCGAAAATTTAGCCTCTGTTACTGGACAAGTAACACGCATTCGTCTTGAAACATTAGGATAATAGACCATGGCAACTCCCACACGTTACACAGGCTTAATTGAACGCTATAAAGATCGTTTACCAGTCAATGATTCAGCGCGTATTATCAGCTTAGGCGAAGGTAATACGCCACTGATTAAACTAGAAAATATTCCTAGATTAATCGGTAAAGACGTTGATATATATGTTAAATACGAAGGTTTAAACCCAACGGGATCATTTAAAGATCGCGGCATGACCATGGCGGTAACTAAAGCTGTCGAAGACGGTAGCCAAGCGATTATCTGTGCTTCAACGGGAAACACTTCGGCTTCTGCCGCTGCGTATGCAGTACGTGCGGGCATTACCGCTTTCGTGTTAATTCCAGAAGGTAAAATTGCGCAAGGTAAACTGGCGCAAACTTTAATGTATGGTGCGCAAATCATCCAAATCAAAGGTAACTTTGACCAAGGTATGAGTTTAGTCAAAGAAATTGCAGACCATGCCCCTGTGACGATTGTTAATTCTATCAACCCTTTCAGAATTGACGGCCAGAAAACGGCCGCGTTTGAAATTGTCGATGCATTAGGTAAAGCCCCTGATTTTCATTGCCTACCTGTGGGTAATGCGGGAAATATTACTGCTTACTGGAAAGGTTATACTGAATATGCAACGGAAACCAATGGGCTAGCGGCTGTTTGTGATAAACGTCCAGTGATGTGTGGTTATCAAGCGGCAGGTGCAGCGCCTTTTCTAGCGGGTAAAATGATTGATAACCCTGAAACCGTTGCCACTGCGATTCGTATCGGTCATCCGCAATCATGGGATTACGCATGGGCGGCACAAAAAGAATCGGGCGGCTGGTTTGAAAGCTTTGCTGATGAGAAAATTCTTGCCGCGCAAAAAATGCTTGCCGCGTATGAGGGTATTTTCTGTGAGCCTGCCTCAGCAGCTTCAATCGCAGGGGCTTTGAATGATATTGCTTCGGGTAAAATTCCCGAAGGCAGCACGATTGTGTGTACGCTAACAGGGAATGGTTTAAAAGATCCTGAAACGGCTATATCTCAATGTGCGGCGGCTCATCCTGTGTCTATTGATGCAAGCTTAGATGCAGTGAAAAAAGCTATTTTGGATAATATGTAGAGGCGATTGAATAGCCTAAGTTAGGCTAGTAAAACTAGTTATTTTGCTTTACTAGCCCGATAATATCATAAGCTGTTGGAGAGAATTACAATTGAATGAATTATGGCAAGAAATATGTTTTATTCTTCAAGATATTCCAAAAACAAGCTCCGAAGAGCTATATGAGCAAAAAGTAATACAATTACTTGAGAAATTGGGTTGGAGCAGGTATCAGAATGAAATAAAATTAAAACAAAGCTACCAACTAGGAAGTGCTAATAGAATAATTCCTGATATTATTGTTAGTTCCATAGAAAAAGATGAGTCATTTGTGGTCGAAGTAAAAAAACCATCAGAAGATATAGATAGTGAGTCATATAAAAATCAACTTTTTTCATACATGAGGCAATTGAAATTAACTCATGGTTTTTTAATTGGAAATAAAATTAAAATTTACTATGATGGAGTTCATAACTCGTTAAAAGACCCTATTTTATTAAAAAGCATTGAAATAAATGAAGCCAACGTAGATGGTTCTCTATTCATTCAGTTTTTTCAAAAAGAAACATTCTCTTATTCTTTCTTAGAAAGCAATGCAAAGAAAATTATAAAAGAACAAATAACTATAGATCAAACAAAGGAATTATCTAAACGGTTATTATCGTCAGAATACCTAGATAACATAAAACGCTTTATTACTAGAGATTTAAAAGATAACTGGGATGAAAAAGTTATAGACAGTATTTTAACAAATTTGAAATTATCCATTTCTTCTGAAAATACTGTAATATCACAATTACCTCCCCCTACAGACTCATTGGAAATAAAAATTTCTGAACTGGTTAGAAATAACTTACAACTTATACTTTCTTTTTGCGAAGAATCTGAAAAAGAATTGATAAATTTAAAATCAAAGTCATATTCAAAGAATACATTTAATATAAACTATCCATTTTTAAAGCAAGTAACCAGAAACTCACTAAAGCAAGATAGATACTGGAAACAAATATATACTATAAATAATAATTACTACGTAGTGACATCTGAATGGTTTGAACCAAGTATCCCTTTATTTACGGCTTATTTATCTAAATATAATAATTGAATAATAAACCTAGTCAAAATATAGAGAACATAAAATATGCACGCCTAAATAATCTACTTGCTGTAACTACACCAAGTAGTTACAATACTAAGCATGACGTTAAAGTGGAATGAAAATAAAAGGCTTATTAATCTACAGAAACATAAAATTGATTTTATTGGCTCTGAAGAAATATTTGATGGTTACACGGTGACACTTGAAGATGATAGTATTGCTTATAATGAACAAAGGTTTGTTTCTTTCGGGCAATTTCAAGAGCGAATAGTTGCCGTTGTTCATACTGAAAGGAATGGGGATATACGGATTATTTCTATTCGTAAGGCAACTAAACACGAAGAAAGGTATTATTATGCAGCAATCACAAACTGACTGGAAAACAATCGATACAATGGAAGATAAAGATATTAATTTATCTGAATTATCCGAGTTATCTGCTGAACAATTTGCTAATGCTGTTGTACGAAAAGGATTGAAACCAGTACAAAAAAAAACCCAAATTACCTTGAGACTTGATACAGATGTACTTAATTGGTTTAAAGCACAAGGTCAAGGCTATCAAACAAACATTAATGCTTTATTGAAAGCATATAAAGATGCAAATCAAAACTTAAGTAAAGAAACTTAATTGCTTATAAATATTTCCTATCACGCTTACGCATAGCGTGAAATTAATCCCTATTTTATTAAAGGTAAATAATGAAGAATTACAAAATCGCCATTTTGGCGGGTGACGGTATCGGTCCAGAAATTACTGCTGAAGCGGTTAAAATTTTAAAGCTGGTTGAAGAGCGTAATGATGTTAGTTTTGAATTAACAGAAGCACTGTTTGGTGCGTGTGCTTATTTTGCAACAGGGGATGCTTTCCCAAAGGAAACGATTGAAATTTGTGATGCAGCGGATGCGATTCTGAAAGGCCCTATCGGCTTAAGCCATGAAGAATCAAAAAACATCCCTATCGACAAACAACCTGAGCGTGGCGCATTATTGCCTATGCGTCGTCGTTACAATACCTATGCTAATTTCCGCCCTGTTTCTTTACCTAAAGAACTGGCGCATTTTTCACCCTTAAAAGCAGAAATTATTGGCGAAGGGATTGATATTGTCATCGTACGTGAGCTAGTCGGTGGCTTATACTTTGGTAAAAAAGAAATGGGCGTTGATGAAAACGGCCAGCGCTATGTGAAAGAAACACTAGAATACACGGAAGCACAAATTCGTCAGATTATGCTGAAAGCTTTCGAGTTGTCTAGCAGTAGAAAGAAAGTGCTACATAATATTCATAAAAGTAATGTGTTGAAGTCCAGCGTATTATGGAATGAAATTATGGAAGAAGTGGCTAAAGGCTACCCAGACGTTAAAGTGATTAATCTTTTAGTCGATGCTGCCGCGACTTACTTATGCTTGAAGCCGACAGAATTTGACGTGATGGTGATGGAAAATATGTTCGGTGATATTTTAAGTGACCAAGCGGGTGGTATTCTTGGCTCACTAGGCTTAATGCCATCAGCTTGTATTGGTGATGATAAAGCGTATTATGAGCCATCACACGGTTCAGCGCCTGATATTGCAGGTAAAAACATTGCTAACCCATATTCTATGATTGGTTCTGTGGCAATGATGTTAGAAAACAGCTTTGATATGCAGGAAGAAGCTAAAAATGTTTGGGCAGCGATGCAAGGCGTTTTTGCTGATGGATTTTCTACCGCTGATTTATCTAAGCCAGGGGCAGGTGTTAATATGATTGGCACGGTAGAATTTGGTGATAAAGTCGTAGAGAAATTATCTAAGATGCCTAGAGTTTAAGCCTTATTAAACTTTAAAATTAAGGGGATGAGCACTAAGCTCTCCCCTTTTTTTGTGCTTTATTTTTCTGTCATTCTAAGTTTGAGGAATACCAAAAAGATAACATCCCTTGAAGAGATGGTATCTTGAATGCCTCATGGGTAAATATAGGTAAAAGGTCGTCATTCCCGAATTCAGTTTAGTTAGGCGTTAATAATACTGCTTAATAAAATTTTCTAACAAACGATCTAAATCTGTATCAACACTCACTTTTTCAACAGTAGTCGGTGTTTTCGCTTCAAAATCAATATTACTCACTAATAATTCGTTGATTTTTTCAGTCAGCCTATCCATCACAAGCTGCGCTTGCTTTTTAGGCGTTTCAATCATTAAGACAATAAAGATTGACTGATTTTGTGAAGTGATAATATCGGATAAACGCAAGCTACTTTTAAAGATCATACTTAACTCTTCAAAAAATATTTCTGCTTGCGTACCTTGTTGTAAATAAATTTTATCTATATCAATAAACTTTAAAATACCTAAAGTACTGGTCGATATTTTGTAGCGTTTAATCCGTTCTATTTCAATTTCTAAAAACTGCCTAAACGTCGTTTCTGGTAAAAACTTTACTTTAGATGAAATAATTTTATGGAATAAAGTATCCAGCCCAAAAATAGCGGCATTGCGCCCTATTGCAGTGGATTCATACGACTTAATGGTACGACTGATCTGGTTTTCAGGTTCTGTAAGGGTTTGACAGTTAAAACACTGAGTGATGATCTTTGCCTCTTGAAAGTCAAAATTACACTGGTTGCAATGACTGATGAGTGAAGGTTTATCATAATCTACGCCAATATGCTTTAAATGTTTATCGCATTTGGGGCAGATTAAACTATCATCCGCTTGTTTAAAGCGATAGGCTTCAGCCACATGCGCACATCTGAAATGGTGAATTAATTCATCAGTGCTAATATCTTCTGCACCACATTGCGGACAACTTTCTTTAAAATTAAGAAAAGCACAATAACATTGACAGCACAAATAGCAGTGACTGACAAAACTGCCTGTAATTAAATGTTGCGATTCTAAAAAGTCTAATATTTTAAAAAAACTACTATCACTTTTTTGCATGATAGGGTTTAACACAGGGTAAATATAGCCATTGATTTGCTGTACAGTGGCTATTGGCATTATTTCTTTATTACGACTGACAATAAGGCGTAGTATTCTAAAAATTAAATCGGTATCGGTCGCGGTATGTAAATGCGGTAATTTATCTATCCATTGGTTGATGGCTGCAAATTGCGATAACAAACCTTCTATGGCATGATTTGGATCTTGATGCAGGGGGAAAAAACCATCTGCACTCATTAAAACTTTTTCTATTCTGCTTTCTAATTGGCTATAAAAAAATACCACGGGGCGTAAATACAAGTTCGGCGTAAACTGCTGGCGTATATTGGCCAGTATTTCTTGTGCGCTATCTATATCTTGGCTAATATCAATTAACCAGCAAGCAAACTCTTGTTTTGACTCCGCTAACGAGTCAATATCATCCAGCGTAATCGTGCTTGCAAAATCAAATTTCTGTGTAGGGGGCGCATCTTGTTTATGCACTAAATAAACTTGTTTCATTGATGATCTCCACGGATACGGACACGCAATAAATCATAGTTGCGCCATAAAACAGCCGCTGTTTTATCAACTGGCGTAATATGCAGCCGAATACTGGTATCTAAGGGTTCATAGTGCTTCCATTCCAGTTCAGGAAAGGCATAAGCACTGGAATGTATATTTTGCACCAAGCCCATACTTTCTATGCCATCAGGAAAAGTAATACTCACGGTCTGCCCTATGGCTAGATATTGCAAATCACTTTTATCTAAAAAAGCTTCAATACGCACTTCGGCATTTTCTCGTTCTACAATTGCAATCGGTGCTCCGCGTTTCGCAAATTCACTTTTTTGCAATAATAAACGCCGTACCACGCCTTTAAACGGAGCGGCGACTATTTCATCTAAACAGGTTGATGCAATGGGGGCTGAGGGAATAATGGCTTGGATAGCGGCTTGGGTTTGTTGCTGTAAGGCGGCTAGCATTTTCCTTTGTACCGCTAACTTTTCACGTAAAAAAAAAGCTTCGCTATCTAATTTAGCAGCGGTGATTTGTCTTTTTGAATCATCATAGGAGAGCTCTAAAGCGCGCCGTAACATTTGCTGCTCTTGCTGATCAGGTAATGCAGCAAGTGATTGCTTAAGTTGTCTAGCCCGAATTTGGTTCACACGTATATCATAAGCCAGTTGCGCAATGCGTTTATCCTCTTTGGGAATCTCTGCTATTGCCACAGGCTCGACTTTACAACGTATCGCAGGGCTTAACTTTGCTATCAAAGCATTTTTATCAAAGTCCTGCCCTTCAGATAAGGGAAGTGCTTTTATTTTTCCGTCAAACACAGCACTTAAGCTGGTTTTTTTGACTTTCACATGACCAAAGCCATCATAAGTGACGAAACCTAAATAAAGATAATAGATAAAATAGGCAAACATAGAAAATAGTAGTAACAAATACCCCCAATGCGCTATTTTATAAACGATTTTTTCAGGTGCAAAGCTCTCTACTGACTTAGTCACATAGCTTTTACGATTTTTTATTCTCATTTTTCTTGCTTGCTACTTAAAGTAAAAAAAGAATTAAAATTTTCAAAACCAAATTGCTGAATATGCAGGGTTTTATGTAAGGCTTCGGTCATTTTTTCTATCTCCCATTCATCCTTAAAGTCTTTAATACGTAAAATCACAGTGATTTTCTCCGCGCCTATTTTATCCACAACAGGGGATAAACGGCGTATTAAGGTCGCAGGTTTACGACTACCATACGCCATAATATACACGCCTTCTACAAGCATAGCGGTTTGTTGGTAAAATTCAATCGGCCAATGCAGTGGTACAGCGACGGTTAAGCGAGTCGTGCCTATTTGCTTACGCATCGCCGTTAACATGGCAATATAGTTATTTAGATAACGCTGCTTATGTTGCTTAAAATCAGCAAAGGTATGCGGTTCTATATCTAAATGTATCGTGTCTGCTTGCTGCATAACCCGTGCAATACCCTGTACTGCGCGCGCATGATTTTGCGGTAAGGTCCATTGATTCGAGCCGATCATTAGCTCTACCTTTAATGAGCGTTGTTTAAGCATTTGTAGAAATGCTTGTTTTTTAAACTTATTAATTTTTTTACTATCACTCAGTAAAACTGTCGCAATCCCTTTGGCCTGCATAAAATCCAGTAAGTATTTATTGTCTAAACGATTAAAGGTTTTTGACCATAAATAAATTTTACGCTGCCCTATGCGTCCACGATTATTTTCTGTGGGTAATTCATAATGGCTGATAAATTCAGGGCTAAATTTTAGCTGTGCCTGTAAAAATAACGCATTCACACGGCGATACAATATTTGCTTGGTTTCAATTAGCTCAAAACTTGCATCTAATAAAGTACGTAAACGTGTCAATACTGTCACTAGCTCCCGCTCATCATACTGTAATTGTACAGATAGCCAAGCTTGGCGAAAACGCTCTAAAGCGCGTTGATAGCGATAATATTGTTTAATGGTTTGCTTTTGTTGATAACGTATTTGTTGATAAGCATCACGTACTTTGCTAATTCGTTCCCAGTTACCTAAAGCGGCTTGTTTTTCTAATTGCAATAATTGAAACTGTAATTCATCATCGTCTGTCCATGTTAAAGGCACTGAAAAACGCACCCCAATATTAGCAGAATCATGCCCGAACTGGTCATCTTCCAATAAATTTTCGCGTACAAAAACACGTAAACGACTGGCTATTTTTTTATCATCCTTATACCTTAAAATATCTTGTTGTAACTCGGCAAGCTGTGGAGCTAGGCTATCTTGTGCAATTGCATCTAATAGCTTATTGATATTAATATCCACTAAAGGCGGATTTAATAATTCGGCTGACTGAGCGACAAAGAAAGGGCTACGTTTAATATAATCCAGCTCATGCTGAATACGCACAATTTCATCTTTACTGACTAATAAGTCATCAAACTGACTCCAGCCTTTAAAATATGCTCTACGTTCAATCGCATAAACTGCCTGCATAAATTCTAAACGTAGCTGTAACACTTGATGTGTAAAGCCTATAAATAACTGCGGTAATTCTTGACGTAAGCAGCGGTAAGTATTGGTGATTTGCTTTGCCTCTGCCTGCAAGCTCACTAACTCGGCTTGCTGGTACAGGGATTTAGCACGGTGATGATTTTCATATAAGCCGCCATTTAATAATTCCCAAGACAACTCCACATAACCTTGTGAACCGCTTTCCTCATCGCCTATGTCAGTATCATCAATAGGCTGACCATTAAAATTAGCTAAAAAGCGCCCTCTAAAATCCACGCCCCAATCATTATTATGCTCATCCGCTTTAGCACGTAAGGATTCGGCATAATAGCGTTCACTAGACGGTAGAGTACAAGGAGTATTAAAGCGCTGGATAATTGAACTTAAATCACTTTGATTAAACGGTAAACTTTGAAATTGCTGATAAATAGAACGCACTAAGCCCATCATTTTTTGCTGTTCAGCTTGCGGAATCTGAAAATTTGACTGCTGTGCACATAAGAGCTGTGAAAACACTAGGCAAATAAGCAAACTAAATGATAAATAAGTTTTAATCATTATGCAAAATAGGCTTAAGGGGGTTGGAGGTTTTGTTGCTTAGGAACGAGGATTTAATAAGACCCGAAAGGTTGGCGCAGGATTTTGGCTTCATAGGCGTGCTAGAAATACAGGCGCATAGCAGGCTACGTAACTGTTTTTCTAGCGCGGCTGTGGAGTCAAAAGACCAGCCAGACTCGGGTGTTATTGAATTCTCGTTCCTTATATACTTCATTAGGTATTTTCGGTAGGATGCTTAAAGCAAACAATTGATGGGGCGCACTACGTGCCTACAGAGACATACCTGACCTTGAGACCATTCTACTAAGTCGGTAGCCTATACTCCCAAAATACATTATGACTAGTACCATTATTCGATATTATACATTGCTTAAGCAAGCCACTACGGGCAAAATTTTCGGCTGTTTTTTTATATTTGCTTACTTTATTTCATGGCAACACTTGCTACTCGCTGATATAGCCGTCAATATTGAGCAAATGAGTAGTTTATTATTCGCTATCAGTGAGCATTTACTTTATGCCCTGTTTTGCACACTCTGTTTGCTTTTATGCAAACGTCTCTACTTTCCCACAGCTCTATTACTGCTTATTTCTATCGCTTTAGGGGGGCTATTGGTTGTTGATCGAGTTTTTTATCAAATTTTTTATCAACATTTATCTTTTTCTGCTACTGAATCGGGTATGCGCTTTAGTCAGTTATTCGGTTCTTTTTATGCAGAATTAGGAGCGATAGACTTTATTAATATACTGCTATTGCTGGTCTTACAATACCCTATTATTAAAGCATTAAGCTCAGCCACATTACGCTGGAATCGACCTTTGGCAATCAACTTTAGCTTATTATTAGTCAGCACTGGCTTATTTAACCATTTTCTAGCGACAGGTAATTCACACCATAATCCTTTAGTGCAAGTTGGGCTAGCCTCATTGCAAGCCTCCCCTACCCGGCATCTTGCAAATAAGCATAGTACTTTATCATTGGCAGAAATCCACCAGCCTCTTTATGCCGCTAAAATACCAGAAAAAAATCCAGTAGCAGCTCTTCCTAGTTCGACACAGAAAAAAAATGTCGTGCTGATTATTTTAGAATCTATCGGTTCATTACAATTGTTTCCTGAAGGCGTTATTTCTGCAAAGACAACGCCATTTTTAGATTCTATTAGACAACACAGTACTTTATTTGACTCCATTTACACCTATTACCCCGCTACAACACGTAGCCATGTGCCTTTACAAACTGGGGGGTTAAGCATTACTTATGCCACTACGAAAGACTTAAAATATCCTTATCTAGGTACAACACTGGTTTCAGCCTTAAAGCAATCTGGTTACCGTACTGCGCTATTCTCTGCACAGCAGCTCAATTTTGGTAATTTAGATACCTTTTATCAACAAATGGGCTTTGAGCAATTTTTTGATCCTGACACGGGTGGCTTGAAATTTAGTAAAGAAAATAAAGTTCATTCTTGGGGGGTTTTAGAAACGGCAGTCCTACCTAAGGCTTTCGCTTGGATTGATGAAAAAAAGTCCACAGAACAGCCTTTTTTATTGCAATTTCTCACCGCATCATCGCACCACCCTTATGGCTACCCTGACTCGAATCTCGAAAGAAAGAAGCTTTCTAGGCAAGAGCGTTATATTAAATCACTGCACTATACCGATAAGGTGATTCAACAAGTATGGCAAGAGCTGAAACAGCGTCACTTACTGGATAATACGGTTATTTATATTACAGGCGATCATGGACAGGCTTTTGGGCAGCGTCATGAAAAAAACTTTACGCATAGAAACTATCTTTATGAAGAAAATATTCGTACTTTTTTACTGCGCCTAGCCCCCTCTCAGCAACAAGAAATCAGCAGTCACCGCCCAGGATCAATCAGTGATATTATGCCTACATTGCTTAACGATGCCGATACAAATAATGCGGGACAAGGAACAGCAATTGGTCAAGACCTATTCTCTCAAAATTACCAGCCACGACTACAGTTTTTTCATAAACACCAAGCACCTGAACAATGGGGTATCCGTGATGGTGATTGGAAATTTATTAGCCCACAAATAAGCACTCAACAAGCAGAGCTTTATGACTTAATCAAAGACCCTGCGGAAAAAAATAACTTAGCTAAGCTTTACCCTGAACGCATACAGCAATATCAGCAACGTTCTGCGCTTTGGTCAGCGGTTATGCAAAAGACTTTTACCCAGCAATTACGTGCCAATAACTTACTCAGTTTAAGTGCAGACGACTTATCAAAAAAAGGACCGAAGCAATTACGCATAGGCGTTAAACCCAGCGGTAGTAGCTTTATCGTTAATGATGCTTTCCACCCTGATGAAGATATTATTGCGCAAGTGTACCGTACACCTGATGGCTTAACACATCAATATAGTTTTAATTGGACATCCCCTAGCGGCATTGTCACTCAACACCCTGTTGAAGTCGAAGCAGATTGGGAGCGTGTGAGTGATGACTTTGATGCCCCACAAGCACTAGCAGAAGGTCGTTGGAAACTGAATGTGATCACTGATGAAGGAAAATCATTTGAACATTCTTTTAGTATTAGCAAACACAAGCCCTTAATTGATCCGCGTGACCGTGCAAAAGGGCCTAATCAACTGACGTTTGGCTATTATAATAAACAAGGAAAATTTCAAGCGGCGACACGTTTTCATCCCTTAGAAACCATACAGCTAAAAGGGCAAGGCGTGCCTTTTAATCATGCCGAAAAATTACAGCTGTACTGGACATCACCGAGCAAAAAACGCTATGTACAAAAATTTAATCTGCCTAAAAAAGCAACTACATTTAGTCTAACACTGGATAATCTATTGCCTTTAGAAACAGGAGACTGGCAAGTTAAACTCAAGCATAAGCGACGTGTCTTAGTCAGTACTAAAGTGAATATTGATACGCAGCAAACGCTTTATCAAGCCCATAAAATCAATAAACAACAGCGTCAGCAGCAGCTACAGCAAACTCAATCAATTGAAAAAATAGGCACGGCTCCCGTCAATACTATTGTGTTAATTGATAATAATATGAATAAAGCTCATATGCAGCTGTATGGCTATCTGCGCCCTAATATGCCCAATTTATTTAATTTACACACACAAGCAGAAAATACACGTATAAAACCCTTAGGCGAACTGATGCGATTTCAATCCGCCTATTATGCAAAAAGTAAACAAGAAGCCGCTAAGCTGCCCTTATTATTGAGTCAATCAGCGGCAAAACCATTCGCTGTTCGGCAAATCAATATGCCTTCTGTCTTTGATCTATTTAATACATTAGAGATACCGACGACATGGATAGCTTCAGGCAAACATTCAGATATTGACTCTATGTATCGTCAGTTAGCAAAAAGCTCTAGCAATGCAGCGACACTTGCGACTGCGAATCAACCGCTCATAGATCCTCGTCAATTATTGCAGCAATTAAAACAAATCATCAACACTCAGCAAGCATCAGGTGGGCTGATTGTGGTTCATTTACCCCGTATTTTTCAATCTGTTGAATGTCCTAGCCCAGGGCCTTATCAACAATTGCTAAAAGAAGCTGAAATGGGGGTGAGTAGCAATACACAAGCCTTAAGTGATGCCGTTAACTGCCACGATAACTATCAACTAAGTATGGATGCTTTTGTTGCTCAACTGACACACTGGCTTAACCAACAGCATACCGCTTCAATGCTTTGGTATACCGCAGCCTATACGCCTAATTTATTTGAAAAAGAGGGGCGCTTAGGTGAAAACTTATCTAATACCGTCAGAGACATTCCTCTACTGGCTTGGTTTTCAAAAAGCTATCAAATTCAATATACAGAGAACTTAAACACACTCAGAAAACACATTAATGCAGACTATAACATCAGCAGTTTATTTAATACCTTGCTCAGTTTAGCGCAAATAAAATCGACTGTTTACAATATAGAAGGAGATTTATCTAGCCACTTCTTTAAATCGGCACCCTTAAAATTAAGCAAAGACAATCGCCAAGATGAAACCTTATTACGTCATCAACAGCAAAAAAATATTCGTAAAATTATCGCCGAAAAACTGGATTTACGTTTATTGCCTCACCGTGTCAACAGTACAGGCAAACTGCAGCAAGTGCTTAATGACGGCTATCAAGCATTTGAGTTAGACATGGTATTTAAAAGTATTACGCCCACAATGGGGTACTTTGTCGTTGACCATGATTACGCCTCACTATCAGGCTTATCACTGCGTTCTTTTCTATTAAAAACTCCTCAATCAACAAAAAAGATTTGGTTTGATATAAAAAACATTTCAGCGGAAAATATTGACAGTGTTCTAGCCCAGTTGAACACACTCAACAAACTTTTCCCTATTAAGCAAAGAGTCATTATAGAAAGTGATATAGAGTCAGGCGCTTATATAAAAATTGCCCAAGCAGGCTACTATACGTCTTACTATTTACCGACGAAAAAGATTTTACGCTTGATTAAAAATGAGGATAAAAAAGGGCTAAATGATATGGCTGAATTAATTCTTGCCCAAATCAAACGACAGAAGGTAAAAGCCGTTTCATTTGATAGCAAACTCTACCCCTTTGTTAAAAAGAGATTAGAACCTCATTTAACAACCGTATTAGATTATCATACATGGGATATGTCAGTGCGTTTGAAAGCGACTGATTTTTGGCTAAAAATAAACCAAAAAGCTTATTATTTAGATGCGAAGGTCAAGACAATTTTATTGGCTTATTACTCAGAATTTACCTTGTAAGTAAGTAGGGTACG
>WTCM01000202.1 GCA_013138595.1 Methyloprofundus sp.
AGGATATTAAAGACAACGCCCTCCCCTCTGCTAATGCTGTCGCCGTCAATGTATTAGCGCAATTATCTAAACGTACGTCAAAATTGAATTACCCAGACAGAGCCACTGCTGCACTAACTGCCTTTTCTGCAAGCATAAAAAATCAGCCGACCAATTATACTGGCTTACTCTCAGCGGCCGCTTTATTAAATTATACCGAAATCGGCACGACACAATATGCGGCTAAAGGCGCTGTGAGTATTCGAGCTCAACGCTCTAGCAACAATCAGCTCAGTGTCAGCATTCAATTAAAGCCTGGCTGGCATATAAACGCCCACAAGCCGTTACAAAAATATTTAATCCCGACACGCTTAAGCTTTCCAGAGGATGAGCTCAGCAATATTAGCTATCCACCCGCCAGTCTAAAAAAATTAAGCTTTGGGCAACAGGAGTTAGCTTTATATGAAAACCAGATTAGCCTGACTGCTACGATTCCCGAAGCCTATAAAAGCAAGCCATTGATTTCTATTCAAGTTCAGTTGCAAGCCTGTAATGATAAACGTTGTTTAGCTCCCGAGACAATACACATAGCGGTGCAAAGGACAAAAATCAGCACTTAGAAACGTGTAGGAATGACGGTAATAATAAAATGACAGTGCAAACAGCCCAATGTAAAGATTGCCCAGCTTTGAGCATAAGTTTTTCATTCACGTCCCTCACCAGATATTTTTCATGACAAGGGTAGGAAATCCTACCTTATGCTTACTATAAAATTTATTTATAATGAAATCGCTTGGCAACTGCGCTGTAGTAAAGCACAGCCCGGTGTTACTTTATCGGGGCCCAGCGGGGTAATAAATAAATTAGGGAGTCGCACTCCCTCATTCTTCACTTTAACTTATTTATGGGATAAATAAGGAGAATATTTTGGCTTCAATTTATGGTTCAGTGTATCACCGGGATGGCTCTAAAGCCAATGGAACAATAACAGTAGCTAATTCATGGAATAGCTCTCAAGTCACCCCAAAGAATGGCAGGTATAGTCTTGATTTAGGTTCGAACCCTAAGCAAAAAGTAACTCTCTATGTTGATAACATGAGTTATACCGAAGTTCATGTTTTTGGTAGTGCCCGTGTCGATATTGTTGCATGGTGTGATTAAAAATGCAGTAGCTTATAAGTGAGCGACGAGCCCCAGCAAAATATGGCATGTTAATAAAGCCTAAATAGCCTAATTTGTTGAGGTTCGTAGCTCATTCCCAGCCTTTCCTTATCCCGTGACAACGACAACCCCCTTACATAAGAACGCCGACCTAACGTAAACGACTGATTGCATAAAAAGCGCCCATCAATACCAGGCTACTGGGCAATATGGCAACAAATAATGGATTTAAACCATAAACAACCCCCATCTGCCCCACAGCATTGTCGACAATATTAAAGCTCATCCCAATTAAAATCCCCACCATCATTCTTGGTCCAAGAGAAATGCCACGCCCGACTCCTACGACAAAGGGAGCCGAAACAAGTAGCATCACCAAAGTAATAAAAGGATTAATCAGCCTTGCCCAAAAGGCCAATTCATATTTTGCAGAGTCTTGTTTATTTTCCTGTAAAAAATCTATATATTTTGATAAATCATTCAGTGACAGGTTCTCTGGATCTACGACCACAACATCAACTACATCCGGGTCTATCACCGAGCGCCAGATTAATTCATCAGCTCGCTTGCTCATAACTGCCTGAGGCGACAACTCGGATATTCTTACCTGCTCCAATTGCCATTGTTGTTTATCCTGATAATGCCCTCTCTTCGCATAGAGCATTTTCTGCAAATGACGTTTATCATCTAGCTCATAAATATGAACATTGGCAATATCTCCCTCGGTAAAAATATCCTTAACGTGAATAAACTGATTACCATCTCGTAACCATAAGCCCCGGCTGGTCCTAGCCGCCGGCCTTTGCGTCTTGGCAACACTGCGCAATACTTTTGCCTTTTTTTCTGCATCAGGCCCGACAAATTCACCAATCAGGAAAGAGCAAGCAACTAAAATCATCCCCGCAATCATCACCGAACGAATAATACCAAACACAGACACGCCAGAGACTCTCATCGCCATTAATTCTCTATGATTCGCCATCCCGCCGAGCACAAAAAGACTGCCTAATAAAGCCGCTGACGGCATCAATTCATAGATATAGCGAGGAGCCAGCAAACCAATATACATAAGAATTTGCTTTAAATCATAATCGCCTACGCCGCGATACTTTAATTCATCCTTCAGCGTAAAAAGATTAAACAGCGCATAGAGCATTATTAGAGCAATCAATGTCCCCTTCAATACTTCTTTAATAACATAGCGATCTAATGTATTCATTGCACCTGCCCTTTAAGCTTCATCATGACCCAGGTCACCCCATATAGCCTCACCAGTAAAAAAACAATTAACCCGCCAGCAAAAAAATAGACCCCCCAAAAGCCAATCCATACAGGTATTTCACCTTTTACCATCCAGCTTCCAGCAACCTTCTCAAAATTAGCAAAGCTAAAGTAAATTAAAAAAGCAGCAACCAGATTCCCATACACGCCACTGCGGGGGCTGACTTGTGCTAAAGGCACCGCCATCAGCGTTAAAACCAGAATACTGATAGGCACAGATAAGCGGTGATACAACTCCCTTAACTCATTTAGATCCTGGGTATGCAGTAGTTTTGCTGTCGTAATACCTTCGATACGACTCTCCTTAATATCACTACTATCTTCCAGGCGCATCCCATACTCACTAAAAGTCTCAAAAACAAAATCCACATGTCCGGCTTCTCCCTGAGTACGTTCGCCATTTAAAAAGACAATAAACAAGTCTCCTTCTATCTCACGTACTTCAGCCTGTTCAGCAGTCAAAATCCCAATCTCTTGAGCACTTTTACTTTGCACAAAAACATCATGCATCCTATTGTCATCGGTAATTTTCTCTACATAAAAAATCAACTTACCGTGATTGAACTCGGTAAATTTCCCTTCCCCTATGGCGCGCACACCAATACTCTGCTTTTGCTCATAAATCACTTGCTCAACTTTATCAGCTGCCCAGGGCGCTATATAGAGTGACATCCAGGCCGCCAGAAATGTAATCGGTATAATAACCTTAAACACCGAGAGATAAAGCCGTCCTGCACCGACACCTGCTGATGCCAGGGCCGACATTTCCTGATCTCGATACATACGCCCCAAAACCATCAATACACTGACAAAAACCGCAGGCACCATAAAAGCCGCGCAGGCCAAAATAATCTTCAAGCCTAAAATACTGAGAATGGCTTCAGTAGAAATCAAGCCTTCAACAGCCATTTTCAGTATTTTAATAAAATTCCGACTGACAATAATCACCACTAGAACAAGCAATACTGAAAATATCGTTTTCAGTAAGTCACTCATAATCATACGATCCATGACGGACAGAAATCGAATATTACGCATTAGCTCTCACTTGATAAGTTATAAATCATAAGTATGTAATATTTTTACCACACAGAACACTAAAAATATAAATATTTAAGACAACTCGCAAAAATAAGCTATTCTGGCTTATCTTAGCTAGTCCCTATACTCTGTCTCAGTATCCTTAAATTAAGACACCAGTGATTATTTGATCCTCAACAAAACACAAACAAAAAAGCCGTACTTTGCTTACACAATGTACGGCCTTTTTAAAACGAAATGATATCGCCTGCCTTCATTAATCTCTAAATACAACAGAGAAAACAAAAACCTCTTGCTATAATTTTGCCAGCACTTTCGCCACGGTCTCCCCCATTGCCGATGGTGTAGGCGCAATGGTAACCCCTAAGTCCTGCAACATCTCAACTTTTTCAGCGGCACTTTCCCCTGCGGACGAAATAATCGCACCGGCATGCCCCATGCGGCGGCCTTTAGGGGCGGTTAAGCCCGCAATATAAGCAACCACAGGCTTGCTCATGCTTTTATTAGCAAATATTCCTGCTTCAACTTCTTGTGAACCACCAATTTCACCAATCATTAAGACTACTTTGGTATCTTCATCTTGCTCAAATTTCTCAAAAATATCCTGGTGCGAGCTACCATTAATCGGATCACCACCAATACCCACTGAGGTTGAAATACCAATTCCCAGTTCTTTCATTTGGTCCGCTGCTTCATAACCCAATGTGCCTGAACGTCCTACGACACCTACCACACCTTGCTGATAAATATGTCCCGGCATAATCCCTAGCATAGATTGCCCCGGGCTAATGGTTCCTGCACAGTTAGGCCCAGTCAGAATCATACGCTCTTCTTCTGAAAATTTACGCAAGTACTGCTTTACTTTCATCATATCCTGAGTAGGAATACCATCGGTAATCGCAACACAGTATTTAATACCTGCGTCAGCCGCTTCCATAATAGAATCCGCAGCAAAAGCAGGAGGAACAAAAATAATACTGGCTTCAGCACCTTCCTGCTCAACCGATTTTCTAACGGTATTAAACACCGGCAATCCTAGGTGCGTTTGCCCTCCCTTACCCGGCGTAATACCACCAACAATATTAGAACCATAATTAATCATATCCTGTGCGTGAAAAGTACCAATTTTACCGGTAAAACCTTGCACAATCATGCGCGTTTGTTTATTAATTAAAATCG
>WTCM01000040.1 GCA_013138595.1 Methyloprofundus sp.
CCCACCGCCGATACCACTGACGACGAGTGAAATGGATGGTGTGTTTGATTTAGATTATTCACGTTTGCCGCATACGGGCTATGGCAAGTCGAATATTCCTGCATTTGAGATGATCCAGCATTCGGTGAATATTATGCGTGGTTGCTTTGGCGGTTGTTCTTTTTGTTCGATTACCGAGCATGAAGGGCGGATTATTCAAAGCCGTTCAGAAGATTCGATTATTAAGGAGATCGAAGCCATACGCGACACTTCGCCTAATTTTACCGGCAATATATCTGATTTGGGCGGGCCAACGGCAAACATGTATCGCCTAGCTTGTAAAGATGAAAAGATCGAAAAAGCCTGTCGATTGCCTTCCTGTGTTTTTCCAGGGATTTGTGAGAATTTAGATACTAATCATGATCCATTAATCAAATTATATCGTCGCGCAAGAGCCTTAAAAGGCATTAAGAAAATCTTTATCGCTTCAGGCTTGCGTTATGATCTGGCGATTGAATCGCCTGAGTATGTAAAAGAACTGGTCACACATCATGTGGGAGGGTATTTAAAAATTGCCCCTGAACATACCGAGCAAGGGCCTTTATCTAAAATGATGAAGCCCGGCATGGGGACGTATGATCGTTTTAAACAAATGTTTGATAAGTATTCAAAAGAGGCCGGTAAGGAGCAATATTTAATTCCGTATTTTATTGCCGCGCATCCTGGGACTGAAGATAATGATATGCTCAACCTTGCCTTATGGTTAAAGCGTAATGGTTTCCGTGCCGATCAAGTACAAGCCTTTTTGCCCTCACCTATGTCAATTGCTACTGCAATGTATCATTCAGGCAAAGATACTTTACATAAAGTCAGTCGTAATCATGACTCGGATATGCCGATTCCTAAAGGGATTAAGCAGCGACGCTTACATAAAGCTTTATTGCGTTACCATGACCCTAAAAACTGGCCGCTGATTCGTGAAGCCTTAAAAAATATGGGTAAAGCGAATTTAATTGGTAATGGTAAACAGCATTTGATTCCTGCATGGCAGCCTAAAGAAGGCGGCAAAGATGATAGGATCAAAGGCAAGGGTAATAATTTTAGAACGCAACGGACGGAATATGATAAGCGCAGACCACCGAAAAGCTCACGACCGCGAGGTAAGAAGCGTTAAAGGTATATTCCTTATAAAAGAGACCATGAAAGTATGTTCAAAGTGGAGTCCAAAACGCGTTTTGGGCGTATAGGCATCCAGAGAGAATCTTGTTTCGGCTCTCATGCTTTACGTTCTCCGTAAACGACGCATACTTGTAGGATGGGCAAAGGGCTTTTTCGTGCCCATCTTTTACGCTATGATTGATGGGCACAGGATAAAGCTCCTTTGCCCATCCTACGACTAAAAAAAGCGTGAAAGGATTTCCAAGCTGGAGTCCAAAACGCGTTTTGGGCATGTAGCCCCTGCAGCCTTACAATATTAAGGAGAGCCTTATGTTTATCTGGATTATGCAGTTTATAGTGGGTCTGCTAGTCGCAAATGCAGGCGAATGGTTAGGGCATCGTTATATATTACATGGCTGGGGACAACGTGCTGATAGCTTTTGGGCTTATCATTTATATGAACATCATGTCAGTGCAAGACAGGGAAAAATGCTAGATTCAGGCTATCAGAAATACCCAAAATCATGGAACAGTCAGGCTAAAGAAGTCTTGGTTTTAGTGCTTATTTTAGTACTTAATTGGCCTTTTTTTTATTGGGCGAATGGCTATGCCTGTGCTATTTATTTCTCTATGATTGCCTACTATTTTGTACATAGAATAGCCCACAGCCAGCCCGATTGGGCAAAAAAACATTTAGCTTGGCATTATCAACACCATTTAGTGAATGACAATGCAAACTGGTGTATTACTCACCCTCTGTTTGATTATTTAATGCGTACGCGTTGCAAAAATAAGTCTTAACCATGAACACACAATATATTACGAGAGAAGGCTATCAGCAGTTACAAGAAGAGCTTGATCAACTGTGGCGCAAAGAACGCCCAGAAGTCACTAAAATTGTCACTTGGGCGGCGAGTCTTGGAGATCGCTCTGAGAATGCAGATTATCACTATAATAAGCGCCGACTGAGAGAAATTGATCGTAGAGTTCGTTTTTTAAGAAAGGTCTTAGAAGACGTTAAAGTGGTTGATTATCACCCTGAACAAGAAGGTAAAATTTTTTTTGGGGCATGGGTAGAGTTGGTTGATGAACAAGAGAATCAATTAAAATTTAGAATCGTAGGCGCTGAGGAAATCTACGGCAGAAAAGACTATATCTCGACCAATTCGCCTATGGCACGCGCTTGTATCAAAAAAGAAGTGGATGATGAAGTAGTTTTGAAGCTTCCAGAGGGGAGCAAAACTTGGTTTATTCAGGCTGTTTTTTATATCAAGTAAGCTGGATATAACTAAAATATCGGCTTAAGCAGGCATGGGAAGCTTTGCATCCACTAGAAACACGTCACGTTTAAAGCTGTTAATGACAGGGCTACCTAACTGCTTAAAGAGTACTTCATCGGCGCTTGTTTCACATAGCCATTGGCACATATTTTTAGGCTGTTTATGTTTAAAGCTTTGGGCTGTAAACAAACCTATACAAAGACCTTTTTGTGGGTCACGTGCAGAGCTATAGCGAAAGGCTTCTACACCCGATGCTCGCATCGCGGCACCTAGTCGTTGTGATTGGCTGTACTGAGAGGGATGGAATAACTCATGTTGAATATGCGCAAAAGGCGCTTGATGTAAGTTAATACCATACTGTGATTGATAATCGACAGAAAACAAGGAATGCTCTGATCTGATTTGTTTTTTAATCGGCGTAGCGGCAATTGAATTCCAAAACACAAAACGATAATAAGCAGATTCAGCGAGTGTCACTGCAATGCTTGCACCCCCATAAAAAACACTGGGTTCATGAACAGCACCAAAACGTGAGCCCCATTTTAGCGGTGGATAACGAAAAGGCGTAGACAGTAAGTAGTGATAAGCACTTAAATCTTCTTTGTAAAGGGGTTTAGTCTGCTCTAGCATAACCTCAAGCAAAGCTTGTTCATCCAAGGTGTCAACATAGCCTAAAGTGGCAATTTGCTCCTGACTTTCAACAAGGCGATGCAATGTACCTGTTAACAAGCCTATGTGTTGCGCCCCGTGACAGTTTTCCCATAGCATTAAACTTTCCCCCGAATAGCATCCACAAATTGCAACACGGTCATTAAACCTTGAATACTTTGTATTTGTTGCGCTGGAATAGCTCCCGTGACCTTGTTATGCGTATGCATAAAGTGTTTGATCCAGTCGGCATCACCCCCTGTAAGCGCAAATAAAGCTCTGGCTATACGTATCAGCAGTAAGGCGATTTCCCCTTGTTTGGATAAAGGGTTAAGCGATTGATTTTGTTTTAGACGACTAATCGCGGTTCGATGCATACCTAGTACGGTCGCTAATTCAGATTGGTTTAAGCCTAATTGCTCAGCCGCCTTCAATACCGCTTTAGCTAAGACGCTTGCTTGTGTAGGGCTGGGTTTCTCTAATGCAGACATAATACACCTCTTATGTTGTATTTGCACATATAATAGTCTTTATGTGACTATATGACAACTATCAGTGTTAAGAGTGGTTTTTTTAGCAAGTAAAAATTATAATAAACGCCAGACATGGTCGCTAACTCTCTCCGCTACTTTAGAAATAAATAAACTTACTTAATATTAACTGAAAAAATATGATAAAAAAAACGAGCTTATTAGTCACTATCCCACTACTTTTACTCACAGCTTGTCAGTCTACTTTTGGACCGAGTGCTATACAAAATACACATAATGCTTATAACGAAAGTATTGTGAATACTTTAAAGCAACAAATGCTATTAAATTTGGTGCGTTTAAAATATAGAGATCAGGCGTATTTCCTGAAAATTTCTAGTGTGACTGCTGCTTTAAGTTTAGGTGGCAGTTTAGGTGTTGAGGCAGAGTTAGCTTTAAATTCGGGCGGGAATATATTAACCCCTAATATAGGCGGGGCTTATGTTGATAAACCGACAATTTCTTATCAGCCACTACAAGGTGAAGATTTCTTAAAAAGCGTGTTATCGTCTATCTCCTTAGAGGCAATCCTAGTGATGACCGAGTCTGGCTGGAGTGTCGAGCGTATCTTTGGCGTTTGTGTAGAACGTATGAATAATTTACATAATGCCTCATCCGCATCAGGCCCTACGCCTGAAATAGCGCCTAAGTTTAGAAAATTTAAGCGTATGCTGGGTTTATTTCGTAAATTACAGAAACAAGGGGAGATGGAAATTGGTCCTGATTTAGATTTAGATTCTTCTAGCGAAAACTTAAGTATTTTATTTGAAGTAGAGGATGTGGATAAAGAATCTTTAGCGGAATTAAAAAAATTATTAGATTTTGACACGAATGAAAGTGGCTCTTCTGCTCTGGTCAGTATTAGTTCCAATTTTTTGAAGAAAAGACCGAATGAGTTAACCATACGTACGCGTTCAATTTCTAGTGTCTTATTTTATTTATCACAAAACATAGAAGCGCCTGCTGAGCACATTGCTCAAGGCTTAGTGACACAAACAACCACACCAGACGGTGAAATATTTGATTGGGTTAAAACACCTGCAGGTCAAATGCTTGAAATATACTCTAGTGAAAGCTCTCCTGATGGGGCTTTTTTAGCCATTCCTTATCGTGGGTATTGGTTTTATATTAAAGATAATGACCTTAATTCAAAATCAACCTTTATGATGCTAATGCAACTATTTGATTTACAAGCAGGACAAAGCAAATATTCAGGCCCTACCTTGACATTGCCTGTGCGTTAAGTCGCATTATAATTAATAAATTAAGCCCCCACTTAACGCAGGGCATGATAGTAGGGTATCGCACACTGCGTACCTTGCGCCAGTATGGGGGTGCGGCGCATACCCTACAGACTGCTTGTCCCGTGTTAAATATGTAGCCTAAATTAAGGCAGGTTTTTAAAACGTGCAATATAAAAAGAGCTGTGCTAATTTACTAGCTAATATTTTAACGTAATGAAAGAAGGTAACCATGTATCAAACTAAACTGAATATTCTTGCCGGGCTAATTTTAGGCTGTGCTTTTGCTAGTTCTGCAAGTATTGCGGGTCCCCTTAACCCTGATTGTGATGTCAGTAAAGCGGCAAAATCAGCAGCAATTAATGCAACCGTAGGTGTCGGTGGACGCTGTTCACCTGCAGAAGCCGCTGCAGATATGTCTAAAGAGGCAGTAGGGATTGAGGGAAAACCACTTAAAGGAAAAAGTGATAAGACGGCAATCAAAGCGACTAAAAAAATCTTAGATTAATTGCTGTTTTATGTAGGGTGCATTCCATACGTCATAATTAGCATGGAATACACCCTACAAGCACCCCCTCTTTCAATGCGTATTATCTCCTGTCATAGCCTTTTGCTACTCAGCTTATACTCAGCTACATTGCCCGTCATGGCGATGGATTTTAGGCTGGGCGAAGTTGAAGGCTTACTCGATATAGAGCTTGCCTATGGAAATATGTCACGCGTGCAAAAACGTGATCAATCGCATATTGCCACGACCAATGGAGGAACAGGCACGGGGATTAATAGTGATGATGGTAACCTTAACTATGACCGTGGCGTAGTCTCTAATATGTTTCGTGCAACAGGCGGTTTAACACTGCGTTGGCGAAATTTTGGCGCAGTCGTACGTGGCTATGCTTTGTATGACTATGAAAGTCAGTCGGCTTCCCGGGAACGCACACCTTTATCTGATGGCGCTAAAAGTTTAATTGGCTTAGATGCGGGACTGTTGGAATACTATCTTAGTGCTCATGTTGACCTCAAAGGAATTCCTATGCAATTTCGCGTAGGTGATCAGATTATCAATTGGGGAGAAACGCGTTTTATCAGGGATGGGATCGATGTGCTTAACCCCGTCAACGCACTGATTCCTTTGCAGCCCGCCGCAACCGCTAGAGATCTACGCACACCTCAAGGCATGTTATGGGGAGCCGCTAGTGTCACCGAACAGATTGCGATTGAAGCGTATTATCAATACGACTGGAAAGGCATGCAGTTACCGCCTGTCGGCTCTTATTTTTCCAATAATGACCTTTTTGGTGCTGAAGGCTTAAACTATGCCGTGTTAGGCGGCGGTTTAATCTCAGATCTTGGCACAGATTTAGATACCCAGTTTGGCTTGCCTGATGGCACACTGGGTTTTGATGATCATTATATGAAAGTGTTTGGCAGTCATATTGATCGACCGCAAGACGGGGGGCAATATGGTTTTATGCTGCAAGGCTATTTACCGATGGCTAATGCAACTAAAATTGCCCTGCACTTTATGAACTACCACTCTCGATTGCCTATGATTAGTGGCACAACCGCAAACCAACAAGCCATTGATACCGCCTCCCCCGCAAACATTAAAGCTGAGGCTGATTTACTCGCACCTATTTATGAATCCACAGGGTTGAGCCCCGAAGAGGCAGCGCAGCAATCCTTAGGCACAGCGGCACAATTGGCGGCTAGCAATTATGCCAATGAAGCGGCTTTTTTTCTTGAATACCCTGAAGATATTAGAATGCTGGGCTTCAGTTTTAATACAGCAACCTTAAGCACAGGGACACTACTCGCAGGGGATATTTCACACCATTTTAATGCCCCGTTTCAATTAAATCCTGATAAATTACTAGGTACTTTATTTGCCCCTATCAGCCCTAATAACCCTAATGAACTAGGCGCAGACAGCACTGTTCAAGGCTATATTAGGCTGCATAAAACACAGATTTCAGCCTCTTTAACACAATTATTCGGCCCTCAGCTGGGCGCGTCACAATCGATGTTGATTTTAGATGTCGCCTCCGTGCATGTGCATAATATGCCTGATAAAGATACGCAGCCTTTATTAGGTGTAGACAGTCGTTTACCGTCTAAAAATTCTTGGGGTTATCGTTTAGTGGCTAAGCTTAATTATAATAGTGTTTTTGGCGGGCTTAATCTAAGCCCCAGTGTTATTTGGACACATGATGTAGACGGAATAACACCAGGACCAGCGGGGGCTTTTGTACAGGGTAGAAAATCAGCGACCTTAGCTTTATCAGGTGTTTTTCTCAACAGTTGGACAGCAGGCCTTAGCTATACCAATTTCTTTGGCGCGCGCGAAATTAATTTATTAAATGACCGTGATTTTATTCGTTTTAGGATCGCTTATGCTTTTTAATCAGAGAAATAATATGAGCCCGCTCTTTTGTCTAATATCACTGCTAGTGCCACTAGCAAGTGTGGCAGCCCCCCTACCCGCCCCCGCGAGTCAGCTTAAATCAGCCGCTTTAACGCCCCTAGGGGCTGAACGCCAAGGTAATGCCGAACAAAGCATTCCAGCATGGACAGGCGGTATTACCAGCCCTCCTGCAGGCTACAAAGAAGGTGAGCAACATATTGACCCTTATGCAGAGGATAAGAAATTATTTACTATTAATGCGGCAAATGCGGATCAGTATAGTGATAATCTCAGCTCTGGACAGCAAGCTTTACTTAAAGCTTACCCTGATTCTTGGGTTATGAATATTTACCCTAGTCGTCGCTCGGCCTCTTATCCTGAGTGGGTATATGCGGCTATCGTTAAAAATGCCACAACGGCAGAATTAATCAGAGAGGGCAAAGGCGGGGTACTTAAATCACAGGTGAGCTCTCCTTTCCCTGTGCCTAGTAATGGCTTAGAAGCTATTTGGAATCACAACCTACGTTGGCGTGGTATGCGCATTAGTCGTAGTAATGGAACAGCCGCAGTGACGCGTGACGGGCTGTATAATGTTGTGCTGCAACAGCAAGAGATCGTAGTGCCTTATGCTTTCAAAAATGCAGGTTCATTTAAAGAAAGGCATCAAAATATGATGTTAGCCTTTAAGACTAAAACCATACAGCCGGCTTTATTATCAGGTAATGCAGGGCTTTTTTATGAGCCGATTAACCAAACCCAAGCCCCGCGTAAATCTTGGATATATAGCAGAAATGCACGGCGCATCATACGCGTCTTTGCTGAATATGATTTTCCAGCGCCGAATAGCGATAATCTACGCACGATTGATGAGTTTGAGCTATTTTCAGGCGCGCCAGATCGCTTTGATTGGAAATTGCTAGGCAAACAAGAGATGTATATTCCCTATAATGCCTATCGCTTACATAGCGACAAGCTAGTCGCCGCGGATATATTAGCTAAGCAACATATTAATCCAGCGTTAGCGCGCTATGAACTACACCGAGTATGGAAACTTGAAGGCACATTAAAGCCAGGCAAACGGCATATTTATTCGCGCCGTGTACTGTATTTAGA
>WTCM01000091.1 GCA_013138595.1 Methyloprofundus sp.
TGCCCGCCTTCTTAACGCCTAATTTGTTAAATATCTTAGTTGAAAAATTTGATATTAAACCCAATGGTGATGCAAAAGATGATATTGCAATGGCATTAAAACAAGCGGCGTAACCGTTCTACACGTCACACAGTTTATAATGGGTGTTATCTTTCAAGGTAACACCCTTTTTTAATGGAGCTAATATGCCCTACAAAATAACGCTTTCCACCCGCGACAATCAAGATTTTAGTTTTGATTGTGAACCCAATCAAACCGTACAAGACGCGGCTGAAGCGGCTCATTTATTTCCCCCTTTTGGCTGTAAATCAGGCGCTTGTGGTACTTGCTTAGGGACTTGCGATAAAGGTGAGTATCAATTAGGCGAATACAACGAAACCACTTTATCTAAAGAGGCGTTTAATTCAGGGGATATTTTACTCTGTCGCACCACGGCACAATCGGATTTACATATTAACGTGCCGTATAACGCAGACTCGATTCAACAAACCCTTATGCCACCTCGCGAAGCAGAAATTATCTCTCTTGATACCATTGCTGAACGCACCATGAAACTGGTTTTACAATTAGCTGAAGACCCCGAAACAGGATTCGCTTTTGAATTTGAATCAGGGCAATTTGTTGAACTCGAAATCCCCAGTCTTGATTTAAAACGCGCTTATTCAATTGCTAATATCAGTAACTGGGAAGGTCGCTTAGAATTTTTAATTCGGCTACAACCCAATGGGCAATTTTGTGACTTCTTAAGCCATGCCACCCTAGGACAAAGTCTTTTAGTTCATGCACCCTCTGGTGCGTTTGTCCTGCAAAAACAAAGCACTAATCCACGCTGTTTTATTGCAGGCGGAACAGGGCTTGCACCCTTTATGTCCATGTTACGCCACATGGCAGACTGGGCAGAAGATCACCCTACCCATTTATTTTTAGGCGTGAATAACGAAGCTGAAATTTTTTGCCAAGCAGAATTGACCCAACTACAACAAAGCTTACCCCAGCTCACCGTTGAAATTTGTATCTGGAAACCTGAACAGAATTGGCAAGGTTTTGTTGGCACACCCGTTAATGCTTTTAAAGCCTATTTAGATAACAATGGGGCGAATTGTGATGTCTACCTTTGTGGACCGCCAATTTTAGTAGAATCTGCCACAGAAGTCGCCACTATCGCAGGGATTGCTAAAGAAAATATTTATAGTGAGCGCTTTATCTAACGCCCGAAAACATAATCAAGATCAGTAAGGCGGGTATTCAAGCAAAATATTCTGAGCGTTTACGTTTAATTCTTGCTCAACTAAACCAAGCAAAAACGACTAAAAATCTGGATGGGACACCAAGTTAGCTATGATCTTTGGCAAATTGAACAGTACAAACCTGAATTGGGTGTACAAGTATTAAATTGTGCATAATGATGATGGAAAATCAAGGTAGTAGCATTACTGGCTGACCCTTTTGGCTCTTAATTGTCATTCAATCCAAAAGCCTTAGTGCCAAGCTTTTTCTTATAAAGTAAATCAATGCACTAATTTATGATTGGTAGAAATATTAGGAGTCAGCCAGCTCAATTTTAAACGCTAAACTTTCTCAGGTGCTTTCCAAGCGATCACAATCAACAAAAGAGCAATGCCACCCGCTACAAACAAAGCTAAGGTATCAGGAAATAAAACCGTAAATTTATCATTCCCTGTGCTTGCGAGTGAGGCATTACCGCCCAAAGCAGCAAATAAAAAATTATCCTTAATAGCGCCATAACTCAAGGTAAAAATAAACGCGCCAATCAGCCCGCCTAAAACAAAAAATACAGCATCTTTTCTGCCTGTCGCCAAAGCCGCAATCCCCGTTCCTGGGCAAAATCCAGCCACTGCCCAGCCAATACCAAAAATCAAGCCGCCGACAATAACGCCTGTATAAGCCCCTTTAATACTAATATGAGAGGCATCCACAAGACCTATCCCTAAAAAGATAAAAAGCAGTAAACTACTTCCCCCTATACCTAATAGAATGGTCTTTAATAAATGAAAGTCTTTTAGCCTCAACATATCAATAATTCTTTGCGGATTCGTTGCGCCCACTTTTTGCAATACAAACCCAAACAAAAAACCTGTGATAATCGCGAATAATAGTGTCATTTTAATCCTCCCGTCCGTACATAAAAATAGCGGTCACAACAGCGGCTGCAAAAGCGCCAAAAGCAAATAAATAACCGCTTAACGCCGTTTGCATCATGCCACTCATCATGTGCCCACTGGTACAGCCTCCTGCTAACCTTGCACCAAATAACACTAGCACTCCCCCTAAACCCGCGAATAAATAACGCTTTGCGGTCGATGACCCTAGCTTTTTCTGCCACACCACAGGTGGATCAACTATTTCAGTATCACTGGTCTGCATTTTACTTGCAGCAAAACCACCCGCAACCATTGCGAGTACAAAGATAAAGCTATAATTCATCGGCTCAGCAATATTTTTTGCATATTTCCCACCGCTTTTATTTAAATAAGCATTGCTACTCGCATAAGTTGTTTTAGAGCTAGCATCTTCCACCACAATATCAGCAGAAAACAAATCCCAGATAAGACCATCTAAGATCACAAATTGCGCTGAGACTCCCACCGGCTTAACCAATGTGATGCCTAATAAAAAAACAAAGGCAAGTGCTATCCCGCCTGACTTCCATCCCCATTGCTGCTGATAAAGAAAATCTTTCATATTGCTCCCTATTTAAAAGTAAAAAGACGTACACGGATAAAACATAAGCATACTCTAACATTCCAGCAAATTAAAGCCCCTCATAAAAACAATATTTTATTAATGTGATATACTTCGCGCGACCTTACACGAGTAAGTCACCACAATGTATTGATTTGGTCATTTATGGGTTCTTGCCCATCTATCAGCTCACAAAAACAGTACCTAAATAATTCCCCTAGACACACATCATAGCGATAAAGGACAAAGATATGGCTGTAAAAACTATCATATTAGCTGCAGGACAAGGCACGCGTATGCGCTCTGCACTGCCTAAAGTATTACATAAAGTGGCTCAACGCAGTTTATTGCAACATGTTTATGATACAAGCAAGCAGATAGATGAAAATGAAGTGATTATTATTTACGGTCACGGTGGTGAATTAGTTAAACAAACTCTCTCTGAGCTGGATGCGCAGTGGGTAGAACAAAAACAGCAATTAGGTACGGGACACGCAGTATTACAAGCGGATAGCCTAATTAATAATGATGAAACGGTGCTTATTTTATATGGCGATGTACCTTTATTAAGCAAGCAATCTATTGATGACTTGCTGCTGAATGTCAGCTCAGAGAGCATGGCTTTATTGACTGTATTATTAAAAGATCCAACTGGCTACGGGCGTATTGTGCGTGATAGTGCCAATAAAGTTCTTAAAATCGTCGAACAAAAAGATGCCTCAATTGAAGAGCAGCAAGTTAAAGAAGTCAATACAGGCATTCTTGCCGTTAAAGGCGAGCAGTTAAAAAGCTGGTTAGGGCAACTAGACAATAGCAATGCACAACAAGAGTTCTATTTAACCGATATTATCGAAATGGCTGTGAATGACGGAATCACCGTTAAAACGAGTCACCCCGATTCAATTGATGAAGTCTTAGGGGTTAATAACCGTAAGCAGTTAAGTCATTTAGAGCGCGTTTACCAAGCTACACAAGCCGACAAACTCATGGAGCTAGGAGTCACGTTATTAGACCCCGCGCGCGTAGATTGCCGTGGCAGCTTTAGCTCGCTAGGACAAGATATATTGGTCGATATTAATGTTATTTTTACGGGTGAAAATAGTATCGGTAATAATGTCAATATCGGTGCAAATACCATTATCAATAATTCTGTGATTGCCGATAACGTAGAGATTTTACCCAATTGCATTATTGATAATGCGGTAGTGGGCGCAGCTAGCCGTATCGGCCCTTTTGCACGCCTACGCCCACTTGCCGAACTTGCTGAACAAGTACATATCGGGAATTTTGTAGAAATCAAAAAATCTACCGTGGCAAAAGGCTCTAAAATTAACCATCTTAGCTATATCGGCGATGCTACTATCGGTAGTCAGGTGAATATAGGGGCGGG
>WTCM01000069.1 GCA_013138595.1 Methyloprofundus sp.
TCCGCAACAAACCTCGTTGAAGAGCTGGCTATTATACATCGCTTTCACTTGTGGTCAACACTTTATTTAAAAAAACTTTAAATAAAGCTCAATAAGCTTTTACTGGTTTTTTCGCCTATCTATATAGTGTCAATAACAGGGCAGTCACAAGTGCTTTCTATCAAGCTAACTCCATATTACCCAGCCCCATCCCGCATACTTAACTGTACGCTTTCATTATTCATGGGTAAGTGTGTGACCTGCATTCCCGAAACCTTACCTAGGCTACCGTCATTACCACTAAGTTAAGCACTTTATATATGGTACGCTGACGACAGGAAACGCATCAAGCACCTAAAAGATGCGTTTCGTACCTCAACACATCCTATTTTCTCTCTTAACTTAAAATGGAATCACAAAAAAGGAGCACAATAGCTAAAGCTACTCATGCATCTGATGCACATCTTCAGCCAAACCTTCATCTAAATGAATATCGTGCGCCACACCATGCAGGGAAATAATCAAACCGGCACCCGCAAAGATCAAGGCTATTTGCTTAAGAGAGCTTTTAATATCTGTTTTTTTATGTAGCGTGGGAATTAAATCTGCTACGGCAATATAAATAAAACTAGACGCGGCCATCGCTAGAAAGTAAGGCAGGCTATCATGTAAGTCTGCCAAACTATAATAAGCCAAAATCCCACCCACGACCGTGCTTAAACTTGCCAGTACATTGTAAAGTAGCGCCTTGCCTTTGGAATATCCACTGTGCAATAAAATTGCAAAATCGCCTACCTCTTGAGGAATTTCATGCGCTGCAACCGCTAAACTCGTAACAATACCTAACTTAACATCCGTTAAAAAGGCTGCTGCAATCAATACGCCATCCACAAAGTTATGAATGCCATCGCCAATAATAATCATGGTTCCCGCTGACTTATGTGAGCCATGCGCATGACTATGTCCGTGCCCATGATCATGTTCGTCCGCTTCACCATGCACTTCACAACTACCAGAATGACAATGTCGCCAAATCAATAACTTTTCTAAAATAAAGAATATCAACAAACCTAGCATAATCGAGCCAGATAACTGTTGTATTTGCTCATGCCCTACTTCTTCAAAAGCATGCGGGATCAAGCCCCAAAAGGCAACAGCAAGCAGTGCTCCTGTCGCAAAGCTTACGCCATGCGGTAGAATTTTCGCTTGTGACTCATCCGATAGTAACAAAAAAACAGAGGCTGCTAGTACACTGAGTACGCCACCTATCCCAGTAAAAATAATAATTAAAAAAAGTAAGTTCATTGAAAATAGAATAAAGAATTATTTATAAAGGCTATGCCGACTTCCATATCAAAGTCAACATTCGCCCTGTTTCTTGCCCATCACGTCGATAAGAAAAAAAGCGCTGCTTATCACTCACGGTACAAAAATCACCGCCATAAATTTTTTGCACACCTAACTTGTTTAAACGTATGCGTGCTATTTGATAAATATCCGCCAGATACTTACCTGTGCCCTGTGCTTTAAAGGCAGGTTCAAAGCTTGGCGATTGGCTGATAAAGGCATGGTAAACATCCTCCCCTACCTCAAAACACGCAGATCCAATCGCTGGCCCTAACCATGCAAGAATATCACTATCAGGAATTTGAGCCACAGCATTTTCTATAATACCATTGAGTAAACCACGCCAGCCGCCATGAATTGCCGCAACTTGGTTGCCGCTGCTATCACAGAGTAAAATAGGCAAACAATCTGCTGTTAATACTGCACAAACAATATTATTCTCAGCGGTATAGCTAGCGTCAGCTTCGGGCACTCCTTGCACTTGATCGGCACAAACCGCACGGGTACTATGCGTTTGCTGTAAGTACACAGGATCTGTAGGCAGATTCAACATTTGCTTAATACGCTGCCGATTCGCGACAACATGCTCTAAACGATCCGACACGTGCGCAGCTGGATTCAGGCTGCTATAGCCTTGCACACTAACCCCACCTGCTCTTAATGTCGTTAGCGCATGAATATTAGCAGGCGCTGGCCAGTTAGCTGCGATCCAATTCGTCATTACTACGTAGTGCCTCCAAAAGTTCTTGCATATCCTCAGGCATAGGCTGCTCCCATTCACAATATTCACCTGTACTTGGGTGAATCAAGCCGAGCTTTTCAGCATGTAGTGCTTGACGCTTAAAACGGCGTAAAACATCTTCTAATTCATCACCACAATCTTTGGGCATTTGAAAGCGACCGCTATACATGGGATCACCCACCAACGGCATACGTAAATGCGCCATGTGTACGCGAATTTGATGCGTTCTCCCCGTTTCTAATTTAACTTGAATTAAGGTATTTCTTAAAAAGCGTTCGATGACTCGGTAATGCGTGACCGCTGGCTTACCTGACTCTCGTACCGTAAACTTCTTACGCTCAGTCGGGTGACGACCAATAGGCTCATCTAATGTGCCTCCGCCTGTCATACGCCCGATTGTGACCGCTAAATATTCACGATGAATGGTGCGTGCCTGTAACTGCTCGACCAAACTATGGTGCGCCGCTAAGGTTTTCGCGATCATTAATAAGCCACTGGTGTCTTTATCAATACGATGCACAATTCCTGAGCGTGGAATCGTTGCCGCATTAGGCAAATAAAATAATAAGCCGTTTTGTAAAGTACCTGTCCAGTTACCTGCTCCAGGATGTACCACTAAGCCCGCAGGCTTATTAACAATTAAAATATCATCATCTTCATAAATAATATCTAAAGGAATGTCTTCAGGCAGATGCTCTGTGACATCCTCGGCTTCTGCATTTAACTCTAGCTGCTCCCCGCCTTCAATACGGTCTTTAGCTTTAAGTTGCTGCCCGTCCACAGTGACTCGATTTGCTTTAATCCAGGCTTGTAGTTTATTCCTAGAATAATCAGGAAAAAGCTGTACTAAAGCTTGATCTAAGCGTTTTCCTGCGAGTTCATTAGGTATTTCGGCGGTTAATATTGCCATGTAAGTGTCTTTTCCTAGGCGGTGTTTGCAAAGTTAGCTGTGCATTTTACTACATTTCAAAAAATGTCAATAAATAAAACGAGATAATAAGCATGATAAAGCCAATTTATAGCTTCCTTCCCTGGCAAAGGTGTTATCTTTTTGTTCCTTCTGCAAGTACACTCTATCTGCTTTATAATATAAAAAATTCGCTTAGGAGCGAGGGTTTAATAAGAGCCGAAAGGTTGGCGCAGGATTTTGGCTTCACAGGCGTAGTAGGAAAACAGGCGCATAGCAAGCTACGCAACTGTTTTTCTAGGGCGGCTGTGGAGTCAAAAGACAAGCTAGACTCGGGTATTATTGAATTCTCGCTCCTTAATACTCCCTTAGCTTTAAATAATATGCCCCCCACAGAACTTCCCTTACGCGACATACAAATACCCGATGCTATTAGTGCATGGCCCCCTGCGATAGGCTGGTGGATTTTAGCGGTACTGATTCCGCTTTGCTGTTACCTTCTATATAAGATTTATCGCCGCTTAACCCGTAAAACAGCACTTAAAGCCGCAAAAAAACAATTTAAAATTCTCCGCGACCAAAGCCCTTTAAGTAAGCAAGAAAAACTAATCGAGCTTTCCAGTCTGATGCGCCGTACTGCGGTCAGCCTTTATCCGCGTACTGATGTGGCAGGGCTAACAGGTGAGCAGTGGATTAACTTTCTTAATAAGAGCGCTGAAGATCCCAACTTTAATGGGCGTATCGCTGGGCTATTCACGGATAGCTTATATAGCAATACAGAAGATAACTACCCACTCGCTCCTTTGTTTGCAGTTTGTGAATCTTGGCTAAACTATCAAAAAGAACCCAAAATATGATCCATTTTGTATGGCCATGGATATGGCTAGCTTTACCTTTACCTTGGCTAATCCGACGTTTTGCCCCCGCGACTAACACCATTGAACAATCTGCGCTTAAAGTACCTTTTTTAGATGATTTTAGCGTGGCACAAAGCCAACAAACCATACAATCTAAGCGCCCTTGGGTACTTTGGTTAGCAGTTGCCGCATGGTGCTTATTAATATTAGCAAGCACTAGGCCGCAATGGCTAGGTGAACCTATAGAACAAGCGGTAAGCGGACGTGACCTTATGCTAGCGGTAGATTTATCAGGCAGCATGAAAGAGCAAGATTTTATGCTAGATAATCAGCGAGTAGACCGTTTAACCGCCACTAAATCCGTGGCGAATGAATTTATCGAGCGTCGCGTAGGAGACCGTTTAGGGCTGATTTTATTTGGTACGAATGCTTATTTACAAACACCGCTTAGCTTTGACCGTAAAACAGTACAAATTTTACTCAATGAATCATTTTTGGGCTTAGCTGTTGATGATGCAGGAAAGGATGCTACAGCAATTGGTGATGCAATTGGTTTAGCTGTTAAGCGTTTGCAAAAACAAGAGACCGATAGTCGCGTTTTAATTTTACTCACCGATGGTGCGAATACCGCAGGTGAAGTGACACCGATTAAGGCCGCTGAAATTGCCGCTCAAGAACAGTTAAAAATCTACACCATTGGAATTGGTGCGGATGAAATGACGGTACGTAGTTTTTTTGGCTCCAGAAAAGTCAATCCCTCCCGAGATTTAGATGAAAAAACCTTAACTGCTATTGCGGAAAAAACAGGCGGTCGTTATTTTCGTGCTAGAAATACCGATGAGCTGAAGAAAATTTACCAGATTTTAGATGCACTAGAGCCTGCCGAAAAAGATAAGCAATTTTTTCGTCCGCATAATGAATTATTCTTTTGGCCTTTAGCGGCGGCATTATTTTTAGCGGCTATGATTGCTTTTATACGTTTACGATTTTTATGATGTTTAGCGAGTTCCACTTAATTAGACCTTATTGGTTATTAGCCTTTTTACCATTAATTGCCTATGTTTTCCTGCATATTAAGCATAAATTACAACAAGGTAGCTGGACGGCAGTCTGTGACCCTGAGTTATTGCCCTTTATTTTAGAAGAAAAACAGCAACAACAAAGCCACTTGCCTCTGATAGCCAGTACGCTTGCCAGCATTTTAGCGATTATTGCTTTAGCCGGCCCTGCTTGGGAGCGCATTCCTACGCCTGTGTTTAGAAACGCTTCCGCTTTAGTCATTGCTTTAGATTTATCGCGTTCTATGGACGCAACAGATATAAAGCCCTCACGTCTTGCGCGTGCGCGATTTAAGATAGCAGATTTATTAAAACAGCGTAAAGATGGGCAAAGTGCCTTAATTGTTTATGCTAATTCTGCTTTTACCGTGACACCTTTAACCGATGATACTGAGACGATTAATAACCAATTAGTAGCTTTAAGTAGTGATCTAATGCCTGCGCAAGGCAGTAATAGTACAGCGGCAGTGGAGTTGGCGGTGCAGTTATTTAAAAATGCAGGTTTACAAAAAGGACAGATTCTATTAGTCACTGATGATGATACTTTAAGTGAAGTAGATATTCCTAATGGCTATCAGCTTTCTATTTTAGCAGTTGCAACCACAGAAGGCGCGCCGATTAAAGTGGCACAAGGGGGCTTCTTAAAAGATGCTAGTGGTAATATTGTCGTGCCTAAATTAGATAG
>WTCM01000088.1 GCA_013138595.1 Methyloprofundus sp.
ATTACTATTATTGTGGTTGGTGACCTGAATATTTCCTTGCTGAATCAGGATCGCTATTTTTCTTTAGTTAAAATCAAAGGGAAAAATAGAGAGTTAATTGCAGGCTTTGTGCATTTTCCATCGAAAAGGGAATATGGGTTGGAATCACTTGGGAAATTTTTTGGAGACTTTCGTCGCCAGTTAGTTGATGAAGAGGTGCTTTATGATGCCCAAGATAGCATAGTGATTGGTGATTTTAATGTTAATCCTTTTGAGCAGCCTATGATTTCTTTTCATAGTATGGGAGCGACAAACGGTCAATATTGTAGTCAGCGAAATTTAACGGTTGGTAATGAGTCTAATTCTCTGTTTTATAACCCAATGTGGACTTTATATGCTGCGCATAAAGAAAGACCTGGAGGTTTTAGGTACGCTAAGACCTCAAATAATGTGTTGGCATGGCACTTTTTAGACCAAGTGATTATTAGACCCTCATTAATAGAGTGTTTTAATTTTGACTTACTGGTAGTAATTAAAAATACAACAACTTTTAATTACCTAAATAGAAACCAAGCACCCAATAAAAACAAAGTCTCAGATCATTTACCATTAATGTGTGAAATTGAAATTTAAGATAGAGAAAATTATGACTATATTTGACGGTACTTTTGATGAACCTACAGAAAAATATCCAGATAAGATATTTACAGAAGTCACTAAGGACTTTTCAACTTTAACAGAAGGGCTGGCAGAGCTAAGCTTACTTGAGGTATCGGGTGTGGAAAGGGTCACTGTATCAGTATTACGTAGTAAAAGATTTCGGTTTAAAGTTATTTTAAGAAGTACTTATTTGTCAGGTTATTCATTTGTAGTTCTTGAGTTTGGCTATGATATTTCAGTTTTTCCAGTATCAATTGCGATTGAAGAAGGAATTTATGATGAATTGGAAATAGGTATGCCACTGGATGATAATTTTGAGCCTAGTTATATTGCTGTAGATTGTAAAACCGAAACAGAATTTGAACAAAAATTAAAAGTGATTTTTGCAACATCAAGGTTTAAAAAAACAGTGGGCGGGGTAATGAAAATAGCAAGAATTAAGCAAGAAGAGGATATAGCAAGAATTAAGCGAGAAGAGAATACTGACTTTATTTAAAATATAACCCCTCGTAAACATCAATAAAGCTGTAAACAAATAAAATAAAGTATCTTCATTGCTACTCTATACAATGTTATAAAAAACAAATCAGGTAAAAAATAAATGCTTAGCATAGAAAATCTTCATGTCAGTGTCGGCGATAAGCCTATTCTTAACGGTGTTAACTTGCAAATCAATGCAGGTGAAGTTCACGCAATTATGGGCCCTAATGGCGCGGGTAAAAGTACTTTATCGCATGTCTTATCAGGTAAAGCGGGTTATACCGTGACTGAGGGTAAGGTGATCTATAAAGGTCAAGACTTACTAGAAATGGCTCCTGAAATGCGCGCGCGTGAGGGTGTTTTCTTAGCCTTTCAATATCCTGTAGAAATTCCTGGTGTGAGCAATATTTATTTATTAAAAGCTGCATTGAATGCCATGCGTAAGCATCAAGGCTTGCAAGAAGTGGATGCGATGGACTTTTTAGTGCTAGTAAAAGATAAAATTAAATTACTAGAAATGGATGAAAAGTTTTTATATCGTTCGGTGAATGAAGGATTTTCAGGCGGTGAGAAAAAGCGTAATGAAATTTTACAAGCGGCGGTATTAGAACCGAGTATGTGCATCTTAGATGAAACCGATTCAGGTTTAGATATTGATGCCTTAAAAGTGGTGGCTGCTGGGGTGAATTCTCTACGTGCTGAGGATCGTTCTTTCTTAATGATTACCCATTACCAACGTCTATTAGATTATATTAAACCTGATATTGTGCATGTCTTAGCGGATGGGCGTATTGCTAAAACAGGTGGACCAGAGCTTGCCTTGGAGTTGGAAGCGAAAGGCTATAACTGGATAACAGAGCAGGTTGCCTAATGAGTGCTGAAAAAGTAAGCAGTCAATATCCTGAACTTTACGCTGATGCCGAGACTATTTGTGCAGGTCAGTCGGTTGCTTGGTTACAGACTTTAAGAGAGCAAGCCGTTGCACAATTTGCAGAGCAAGGATTCCCCTCCTTAAGAGATGAAGAGTGGCGTTATACTAATGTTGCGGCAATAGAGAAAAAACGCTTTTCACCAGTGAGTCATGCTGATATTGGCGCAGTGGAACTGGCAAGCTTGGAACAATACTTATTAGCTGATACGTGGGCTGTGGTGTTAGTTGATGGGCATTTTTCTGCCGCATTATCTAAATTGGACGGCTTGCCAGAATCAGTCACTGTCACCAATATGGCAGGAGCATTAGAAAGTCAAGCAGACTTAGTCGAGCAATATTTTGCGCAAGCTGTTAATACGACGGAACAGGGCTTTTCGGCATTTAATGCCGCTTGGTTTAGTGACGGTGTATTTATCCATCTGCCTGCAAAAGAAGTGTTAGCAAAAACGATACAAATTGTACATGTCGTGACGCAAGCAGAATTTATGGCAAATACACGTCATATTATTGCCTTAGAGCAATCAGCTGAAGCCAAAATCGTAGAAAGTTTTATCGGTTGTGATGAAGCCTATTGCACGGCTGCAGTGAATGAAGTCTTTCTTGCTAAGAATGCCGATTTAACCCTGTATAAGTTGCAATTAGAAGGGGTTAAGGCCTATCATTTTGGCGGCACTTATGTAAAACAAGCGCGAGATAGTCGTTTTACACATCATAACTTTGCTTTTGGTGCTTTATTGGCGCGATCTGATGTACATACCGATTTACAGCAAGCTGCCGAATGTGACTTAAATGGCTTGTCCTTAGCTGAAAAACGCCAACATATTGATAACCATACGCGCATTAACCACTTAGAGCCTCATGCCACCAGCCGTGAGCTTTATAAAAGTGTTTTAAATCATCGCGCGCGGGTGGTTTTTCAAGGGCGAGTATTGGTGGCTGAGCAAGCACAGAAAACAGACTCAGATATGCACAACCATAATTTGCTTTTATCAGATGATGCAGAAGCGGATGCTAAACCGCAATTAGAAATTTATGCGGATGATGTCAAATGTGCACATGGAGTGACGGTAGGGCAATTAGATGAACAAGCGATTTTCTATCTACAATCACGTTGTGTGGATGTGGCTACCGCTAAAAATATGCTGACTTTTGCTTTTGCTAATGAAATGGTAGAACGTATTAAGTTAAAACCCTTACATGACCAAGTGTTAGCACAGCTGTTACAGCACTTTCCTCAGGCAGGTGTAGAGCAAGACTGGCTTTAAAAATATTATCTCGTTCCCATGCTCCGCGTGGGAATGCATACGGGAATGCTCTGCGTTCCACGACGAATAAACAAAAAATATGACCACATTTCCCATTGAAAAAATTCGTGCTGATTTTCCTATCTTACAAGAGAAAATCCGCAATAAGCCTTTAGTCTATTTGGATAATGCGGCTAGCTGTCAAAAACCACAACAGGTCATTGATAGTATTGTGCATTGCTATACGCATGAATATGCCAATATACATCGCGGCGTACATACTTTAAGTGTCAAAGCGACCGACCGCTATGAAGGGGCTAGGGAAAAAGTTAAAGACTTTATCAATGCGCAAAGCACCAAAGAAATTATTTTTGTGCGTGGTGCTACTGAGGCGATTAATTTAGTGGCGCAAACCTACGGTAAGGCGAATATTAAAGCGGGGGATGAAATTCTAATTACCGCAATGGAGCATCACTCCAATATTGTCCCTTGGCAAATGCTGTGTGAAGAAACAGGTGCGGTATTAAAAGTAGCGCCGATTAATTTACAAGGTGAATTAATTTTTGCTGAATTTGAAGCGCTTATTTCAGATAAAACGAAACTGATTGCGGTGGTGCAAATGTCTAATGCACTCGGAACAGTTAATCCTGTCGACAAGATGATTGCCTGTGCTAAAGCAAAAAATATTCCTGTGTTACTGGATGGTGCGCAAGCGATTCCGCACATGTCAGTGGATGTACAAGCCTTAGATTGTGATTTTTATGTCTTCTCAGGGCATAAACTATACGCGCCTGCGGGAATCGGTGTGTTATATGGTAAACAAGCCTTATTAGAGGCAATGCCTCCGTATCAAGGTGGTGGCGATATGATTCGTAAAGTCACCTTTGAAGAGACGGAATACAATACTTTGCCGTATAAGTTTGAAGCAGGGACACCCAGCATTGCTGATGTGATTGGCTTAGGCGCTGCAATTGATTACTTAAATGAAATCGGGATGGATAATGTTGCCGCGTATGAAGCGGAATTATTGGACTACGCAACCGAAAAGGCAAGAAAAATTAAAGGTTTACGCATTATTGGTGAAGCCGCTGAAAAAGGTGCAATATTATCTTTTGTATTAGATAATATTCACCCGCATGATATAGGGACTATGCTAGATAGTTTAGGCATAGCTGTACGTGCAGGGCATCATTGCGCCATGCCTGTGATGGACTTTTTTGAAGTGCCAGCAACTGCTAGAGCTTCATTTGCCATGTATAACACCAAGGAAGAAGTGGATGTGTTAATGCAAGGCATTAAATCTTTGATAGAAATGTTTGGTTAAAACAGTTTAGATTTAAAGATCTTACAGTTCCCATTTAAGTGCGCTACTATCATAATGTAGGTGCAGATTCATCTGCACTTTTCAGCGTTTCACGAACCATCATGCAGTGCGGATAAATCCACACCTACCATTGATACGCTCACTGCGCCACCTTAAGTGGGTAGCTGCTTTATCTAAATGGGAACCGTAATACCATCCCTCAAAGGATGTTATCTTTGAGTGTTATCTTATATAAGAATTAGGAGAAAAAATGTTTGATGATTTGCGTGACCTGTACCAAGAGGTTATTTTTGACCACAATAGAAACCCACGTAATTTCCATATAATGGAAGGAGCGGATCGTCAAGTTGAGGGCTTTAACCCTTTATGTGGTGATCGCTTAACACTCTATTTAAAAATGGAGGGCGATAAAATTATTGATGCGAGTTTTCAAGGCTCAGGCTGTGCTATTTCTACTGCCTCTGTATCATTAATGACAGAAATTGTAAAAGGTAAGACGGAAGCAGAAGCAGAGACATTATTTACTCAATTCCATGAAATGACTACGGGCAAAGAAGAAAATATTAATTTAGAAGCGATTGGTAAATTAGCGGTATTAGCAGGTGTACGTGAATACCCCGCGCGCGTAAAGTGTGCAACCTTGGCTTGGCATACTTTAGATGCCGCTTTGAAAAACGAGCAAGCGTCTATTTCTACTGAATAAGCGATTGAAGTAATATTATGCATGATTTGCAAGGCTTTAAAGGCTTTAAATACGCTAAAATTGATTTGTCTCGCTCCATGACAATATTGGTGGGGCGTAATGGTGCTGGTAAATCTAACTTGGTTGAGGCAGTCGAGTTATTGGCAGAATTAGCGAATGGAAGGCCTTTACATGAAATTACGGAAATAGGGCGAGGATCTGGAAACTCGTTTGAAATTCGAGGTGGTTTATCGGGCTGTATGAGAAAAGAGAGTGAGAAGGAATACTACCCTTTTGTTCTTAGTTTTTCGCATATAGACCTTGAAGCTCAGTCAAAAATTCAATATTCTATTAAAGTTGATTTTATTCCTCCTAGAATTTTAGAAGAACAATTATGGCGCGATGAAACAGAATATTTTAATGCAAAGATCCAGAAAGGGTCACAAGATATTTTAGAGGTTCGTTGCGAAACTTTTTCGGACAGTGGAAGTAAGTTAGTTAAGCCGCTGGTGGCAAATTGCTCCGTTTTGTCACGCTATGGCTCTATCGTTACAGCTCTTTATGGGGAATCAGTCAATGAAAAGGGACTTAATGAAGCCTCAAAAATTGCGATAAGAGTAAAAAAGCATTTAAAATCAGCCTATGTGTTTGATTTTTATCCTAGACTGATGCGTCAATATGAAAGTATTTCAGCCTATATCTTAAATAAACAAGGCTCAAATTTATCGGCTGTTTTGTATAGTATCAAGCAAAACGATGATAAAGCAAAAGAATCAGAGCGATTATTGCCGCGTATTTTAGCGATATTAAAACAATTACCTGAAGAGCCTTATGTGGATTTTGAATTTTTTACTACGCCTACAAATCATGTCTTATTTGCTTTAAAACGCGAAGATGGGACTTTTATAGATGCGAGTTTATTATCTGATGGGACTTTGCGTGCGTTAGCAATCTTAGTCGCCCTAGAAACGGTTCCAGAGGGTTCGAGAGTGATTATTGAAGAATTAGATAATGGTATTCATCCCTCACGTGCAAAATTATTAATTGATACAGTGTGGGAGTGTAGTCATCGTCGCCAGTTAAACGCTTTAGTGACCACACATAACCCAGCCACCTTAAATAATCTAAGCAAAGAGCAGTTAGATTGTGTCGAGGTCTGTCATTATAATGCCGAAGAAAAAGCAGACCAAATAACGCCTTTATCTAAGATACCTTTTTCAGATATATTATTACAGCAAGGTCAGTTAGGCGATTTAATGACTAAAAATGTATTAGAAAGTTATTTAATGCCTCACTTTGAAGAAGATCAGCAAAAGAAAGCAGAGTCGTGGCTGGAGTTGTTTTAAATGCTGACTTATATTGTCGTTGATACCAGTTATTGGTTAGAACTATTTAAAGTGCCTAGGCATTATAAAAATGAACATCACCAAAAAATTAAACAACACTTTGATGTAGCAACAAAAAATACTTTTCGATTCTACTTACCTATCCCTGTTTTATTTGAATTGGCTAATCATATAGCGCATGTGGATAATGGTTTTGAAAGGCAGGGCTTAGCTCAAAAATTTTCAAGCATAGTTAGTAAGGGCATTGATATTAACGAACCTTTATTTAATGTTATCCCTTGCATGGCTTTTCCTGTTGCAATGGACTTAAAGGAAAATTTAAATTTTTTTGTAGATAGGTTTGAGATGGAATTTTCACCACAAGGTTTAGGTTTTACAGATTCTTCTATTATTTTAGAAGCAGAAAGTCTAAAAGAAGAGACTAACATAGTACATATTTGGACATTAGATCAAGCATTAAAAGCCAGAGAGCCTGACACTGAAAGCAATGCATTTATAGGTGTACATAAATGATAAAGGGGAAGTTGATGTATATCAATAGATTAGCCATTTTATGTAATGACCCTGTTTTTAGTGAAAAATCTCAAGCTTTAGCAGCGCGCTTAGCCGTCCCTCTTTATGACAAGGTCGATAAATTCACCCCTGAAGATTTTTTTCTAACGTATCGTGATGATTGCTTAAAATTAATTGATAAAGAGCTGCTGAAAAAAGGCGGTTTAATGGTGGATATTCAACCCAGACAAGGTGAGCAGCGTTCTTGGCCTGCCCCAAAAGAAGGGGCGTTAGCACAGGCAATAGGGCGTAAAACGAAAACTGTGATTGATGCGACTACAGGTTGGGCGCAAGATAGTTTACATATTTTTCGGATGGGGTATGATGTGCGTTGTATTGAACGCTCAGCTATTATGCTAGAGTTGTTGGGTGATGCTTTTCGGCGTTTAGAGCAGTTAGACTGGGTGAAACGACTGGATTTATCAGCACCGATACTGATGCGAGGCAATGCGATTGAGCTTTTAACGCAACTCACCGATAAGCCTGATTGTATCTACCTTGACCCTATGTTTCCAGCAAAGCGTAAAAAGTCCGCTTTACCTAAAAAATCTATGCTAATTTTACGAGATTTACTGGGCGATGATATGGATAAACAGGCTTTATTTGATGCCGCTATGCAAGCAACGGCTAAAAAAGTGGTGGTTAAGAGTCCTAGCTATGCAGAGCCTTTAGGGGGAAAACCAGCGCAAAGCTTTAAAAGTAAATTACTAAGATATGATGTTTATATAAAATAATAAGAGGGTTTATGTCTGATTGGATTGATGTAGTGGCAGAAAATGCTTTAGCGGTCGGCGAGCATGTTGTTGTCGATGTGGACGGTGTGGATGTTGCGGTGTTTAAATTGGAAGATGGCTTTTACGCACTAGAAGATACGTGTACTCATGATGGGGCAGAAATTGCGAGTGGCGTACTAGAGGGGAATGAAATCGTATGCCCTAGGCATGGCGCTAGGTTTTGTGTGCGTTCGGGAAAAGCAAAAACGGCACCAGCTTATGAGGATATAGCGAGCTTAACAGTCAAAGTTGAGGCGGGGCGAATCATGGTTTGTGATTCTCGTTGGGATTAGTGTTTAAAACAACAGAGTAGATTGCTCTACTCTGTTGTAACTAACAGCTTATATTAGGTCGTGTAATGCTTTAAAACGTTTTTCTGCTTCTAACAAATGTGCATCAGCAGGTTGTAGTGCAGCATTTTTAACTTCTTTTCTAGCTAGCTTTAGGTATTTCGCTGCTTTTTGACGATGTCTGTCAACAAGGTCATTGGCATTGATTTCTTTATTTAAGCTAATGGCTTCTCTGATAAGTAAGATAATTTGCTCACGATCAACACCATTATCAATGGCATGTCTCGTTTCCATGATTTTAGCAACAACATTATCAATTGCTACATCTGGCTCAAAGCAAGTTCTGCCATCTTCGCACTCAGCTAAAGCTGCTGTAGAAAAAGAGCCCATAGATGCGCCAAGACAAACAGACAGTAAAAATGGTTTTAAAATTTTCATGTAACCCTCGTATTGTTATTAGTTATGTAACGTAAGGCAGTTATACCTACACGTTCGGGGCTTATTCTAGCATAAGATTAAAAAACAACAATGCTAATTTTAGGGCTTAGTCGCTAATAGGGATGGTATATAATGCAATACTTTATATTTATTCCGCTAAAAATAAGCTTACTCCATGCAAGAAATCAACCCGATTACGAATAAAATTATTGATTTAACTGAACGAACTGATGCACTTAGGGGGTATCTTTGACTATGATGTTAAAAGTGAGCGTTTAGTTGAAGTTTTAAGAGAGCTGGAAAGCCCTGATATTTGGAATAACCCAGCAGAAGCGCAGGCTTTAGGTAAGGAAAGAGGCTTATTGGAAGCAATTGTGAATACGGTTAATGAATTAGATTCTGGCTTAGTGGATGCCTCAGAATTACTGCAAATGGCAGTAGAAGAGGCGGATGAGGAAACGGTCAGTACGGTTGTAGAAGATTTGGCAGTGTTTGAAGCAAAATTAGCCGATTTAGAATTTCGTCGTATGTTTTCGGGTGAAATGGATGCAAATAATGCCTTTTTAGATATTCAATCTGGATCGGGCGGCACAGAGGCGCAAGATTGGGCGGAAATGATTGAGCGTATGTATTTACGTTGGGGTGAGCGTAAGGGCTTTAAAACAGAATTAATTGAAGAGTCCCAAGGTGAGGTTGCAGGGATTAAAAGTGCCACGATTAAATTTGAAGGGGAGTATGCTTTTGGTTGGTTGCGCACTGAAACGGGTGTGCATCGTTTAGTGAGAAAATCCCCCTTTGATTCTGGCAGTAGGCGACATACTTCCTTTGCATCAGTCTTTGTTTCGCCTGAAGTGGATGATAATATTGAGATTGATATTAACCCAGCTGATTTACGTATTGATGTGTATCGGGCAAGTGGGGCGGGTGGTCAGCACGTGAATAAAACCGAATCTGCGGTACGTATTACACATATGCCCACAAATACCGTAGCACAGTGCCAAAATGACCGCTCACAGCATAAAAATAAAGACACGGCGATGAAGCAACTCAAATCTAAGTTGTATGAATTAGAATTGCGCAAACGTATGGAGTCACAACAGGCGGTAGAGGATGATAAATCAGATATAGGCTGGGGTAGCCAAATTCGCTCTTATGTCTTGGATCAATCTAGGATTAAGGATTTACGTACCAATGTAGAAACAGGCAATACGCAAGCCGTATTGGATGGTGATTTAGATCAATTTATTGAGGCTAGCTTGAAAAGTGGCGTGTAAGCGTTTCGGTGGGAAGTAGGTTTGAAGTCACTTCTTAAGCAAGGGATTATAGTTTATATTAATGAATTACATGTAGGTTGGATGATGTTTTTTTAATGCTACGCAATAAAAAATATTATCCAACCTACGATGTAAGGTTTTGTATATAAAAAATATATTAATTCAACCTATTTTGCTTTAGCAACAATTTTTTCTATTCTTTTTTCGCTTGCTGCTTCAAGTTTTGCAAAGACTTGAAGGATATCAGTCGCCGATAGAATTCCTACTAATTTATTTTTACTATCAACAACGGGTAAAGCACCAATTTTATTTTCTGCCATTAATGAAGCGGCTTTTGATGCATAAGTATCTGTTTTTACAGTAATCACGCCGCGATGCATAATATGCACTACTTTTTTAGGTAATACGTGTAGTTCTGTTGTTCCTTCTGCTGCAATTGAATTGGAATTACTTTTAGGCCCTAGTGCTTTATAAAGGTCTCTGTCAGAAACAATACCGACTACTTTACCTTTTTCTACCACAGGTAAGTGACGTACTTTTTCATAATGTATTAGGAAAAAGACGCGGTCTATCATGTCGTGCGGCTCTACCGTAAATACTTTTTTAGTCATTAAATCTTCAACGCGCATGTGTATAACTCTTCTCGTAAATATTATTTAATCGCACAGAATAGGCATTTATCAATAAATTTACAAGAGTTATCTTAGCGAATGTTATAAAATGTTGGGTTATGTTTATTAATCGTAAGTTAAAAACACCCGTTAAATTGGGGTTTATAGCTTAAATAGTCCTGTTGTAAGGATGGAGTTAAATATGCGCGTTATTCTTTTAGGCAGCCCAGGTTCAGGTAAAGGTACACAGGCACAATTTATTACTGAAAAATATGCTATCCCACAAATTTCTACAGGTGATATGTTGCGTGCTGCTGTCAGAGCAGGGACGGAGTTAGGCAAAGCCGCTAAGAAAATTATGGATGAAGGTGGGCTAGTATCCGACGATATTATTTTAGGGCTGATTAAAGACCGCATTACTGAAACAGACTGTGAGAACGGTTTTTTATTAGATGGTTTTCCACGTACAATTGCGCAAGCAGAAGGTTTGTTAGCAATGGGCGTACAAGTGGATCATGTCTTAGAAATAGCGGTTGCTGATACCGAAATCATTCAACGTATGAGTGGTCGCCGTGTACATTTAGAGTCAGGGCGTACTTATCATGTTGAATATAATCCGCCTAAAGACGCTGACAAAGATGATGTCACGGGTGAAGCATTGATTCAACGAGATGACGATAAAGAAGCGACGGTTAAAAAACGCTTAGAGGTTTATCATTCACAAACACTGCCTTTAGTGGACTTTTATCAGCAGCAAGCCACAGGGGATGCGGTGAAATTTAGTTCGATTGCAGGTGTCGGTGCAGTGAGTGATATTACCGCTAAAGTATTGACTGAATTAGTTTAAAAGATTAGGAGTGGCTGTGGATATTTTAAGTTCAGAAATTTACCAAGATTTTAAACCACAAGGTTTTCTTGTTGCGCATTCGGGAGCGGATAATCAGGTGACAGGCATTGTACCTGCAGAAGCGGCAGGGGCGGGAGATCTGGTATTTGTTGAGCATGAAAAATATCTAGGCGGTGTTTTGGAGTCAGAAGTCGCGGCGGTAGTGACGACTCAAGAGATTGCACAAACGATACAAGCTGAGCATATTGCCGTGTTAGTCGCACCTAATGTGCGTATGGCAATGGCGTATATTCGCCAAAAATATACCGATAGAGATGTGTATGATTCTGAGTGGGGGCGTATTCATGCCACTGCGGTTATTCATGAATCTGTACAAGTGCCAGAAGATGCCGTGATTGGACCAGGTGTGGTGATTGGTGCGCGGGTACAGCTAGGGTCAGCGGTAGTTATTATGGCAAATTCAGTAATTGAGTTTGATGTGATTATTGGCGCGCGTACGGTGATTTATCCTAGTTGTGTGGTGTCGTATGACTGCCATATAGGCGAAGACTGTATCTTAAAAGCAGGTTGTGTTATTGGTAGTGATGGGCAGGGATTTGCACAAGATGAGCATTTTCATCATCACCGTATCCCCCAGACTGGGCGTGTCTTGATTGGCAATAAAGTCGTGATTGGCTCGGTTACAACGATAGATCGTGCCACTTATACGCAAACACGTGTAGATGATGGCGCTATTGTCGATGCACAGTGTCATTTAGCGCATAATGTGATTATTGAAGAAGATTGTATTTTAGTCGCACAAACAGGCATTGCAGGCTCTAGTCATTTTGGTAAGCGCGTCATTGCCTCGGGGCAAACAGGTGTGTTGGATCATGTCTATGTGCCTGATGATACGATGCTATTACATCGTGCAGGGGTGCATAGCAGCATTAAGGAATCAGGCATTTATGCCTATGGTCCAGCTCAACCCTTTAAGAAATATGTTAAAAATATTGCCGTTTTTCAGCGTTTAAGTGAAGTTTGGACGCGCTTGAAAAAATTAGAAAAGCAAGTTGCCGAGCTGACAAAATAAAAGTGTAGAGTGTGGTTTTCAGCCCACTTTCACCAGAAAATTTATATAAAATAAGTGCACCAGCACTTTATGCTTTAAAAAGAGAGAATGTAAAAGAATGACAAAAAAATATAATATTGCCATTGTAGGTGCAACAGGTGCGGTGGGCGAAGCTATGATTTCTATTTTAGAAGATAGAAAGTTCCCAGTTGATAAGGTGTATGCACTAGCAAGTGCACGTTCAGCAGGTAAGCGTATCCCTTTTAATGGTAGCAACCTTGTGGTCGAAGACTTAGCGGGCTTTGATTTTTCTAAAGTACAAATAGGCTTGTTCTCAGCAGGCTCTTCCATTTCAGCAGAGTATGCCCCTAAAGCTGCGGCAGCAGGTTGTGTGGTGATTGATAATACTTCAGAATTTCGTTACGATGAGGATATTCCTTTGGTCATTCCAGAAGTAAACCCAGCCAGTATTGCAGAACATACTAAGCGCGGTATTATTGCCAACCCTAATTGCTCAACGATTCAGATGTTAGTTGCTTTAAAGCCTATCTATGATGCTGTCGGTATAGAGCGAGTGAATGTGTGTACTTATCAAGCGGTATCAGGTTCAGGTAAAGAAGGTGTTGAAGAAGTTGTCGCTCAGACTGCGCAATTACTGAATGGTAAGCCAATAGAAACCAGTGTTTATCCGAAACAAATTGCGTTTAATGTCTTACCGCAAATTGATGTGTTTATGGACAATGGTTATACCAAAGAAGAAATGAAAATGGTTTGGGAAACTAAAAAAATAATGGGTGATGACAGTATCGAAGTCAACCCAACAGCCGTGCGTGTCCCCGTATTTTTTGGGCATTCAGAAGCATTGCATATAGAAACACGGGATAAAATCAGCGTAGAAAAAGTACGTGAAATATTAGCTGCTGCACCAGGGATTACTGTTTTAGATGAGCGTGCGGATGGAGGCTATCCAACAGCTGTGACAGAATCATCTGGTAATGATGATGTGTTTGTAGGGCGTATCAGAGAAGATATTTCTCACCCTAAAGGCATTGATTTATGGGTGGTTGCCGATAATGTACGCAAAGGAGCCGCATTAAATAGCGTACAAATTGCAGAAGAGCTGGTAAAAAATTACATCTAGTCTAAGCTTATAATCAATTGGGTTATATTTTGTCGTATCAGGTTATATTTGGGATCGCTATCGTGGAAAAACTTGTGGGAAGGAGAGAGTGCAGTGCATAATTTGACTAAAACTCTAGCAGCTATGTCTTTACTAGCACCATTAACTGCTCATTCGTTAGGTGTTGGTGATATTAAACTCTATTCAGCTTTAAATCAAAAGCTGAATGCTGAAATCGCTTTAACTTTGGCAGCAGATGAAGAACTGGCTGATATTAAAGTCACTTTAGCGTCGCCTGATAAATTCGATAAAGTAGGAATTGCTTGGAGTTATTTTTTATCCAAAGTAAAGTTTGTACCTATTCAAAAAGCGAATGGAAAAGTGATTATTAAAATGACTTCAAATGAAGTTGTTCAAGAGCCTTTCTTAGATTTTTTAGTTGAAGTCAGTTGGCCTAAAGGCGATATTTTTAAAGAGTTTACGGTTTTAGTGGATCCGCCTGTTGTGTATCAACAAGCGAAAGTCACTGCCCCTGCCGTACATACAACGAACTATATTGCACCAGCCGTACAAGCTGATAGTGTATCTCAGCCTGCTTATGTAGACGATAATAACTATGTGCCTAGCAGTACAGGGGAGTATGGTCCAACAAGCAGAAGTGATGCTTTATGGGGGGTTGCTGGAAAGGTTAATCCTTATAGTGATATTTCTAGGCAGCAAATGATGATGGCCTTATATAAGGCAAATCCTCATGCGTTTTATGGCAAAAACATTAATGCTTTAATGCAAAAACAAGTATTAAGAGTGCCTGATAGAGAAGAGATATTAGCATTATCTCAGCGTCAAGCCGAGGCAAGGTTTGATAATCAAATGTCGGCTTGGAAAGGTAACCCCGTCACCACTCAAACGGCAAAAAATACGCCTAAAGAGAGTCATAAGCAGCTTATCTTAGTACCGCCTGTTGATGATGTCTTAAGTAATGCGGATGTTTTAACGGCCAATACGGTTGAGCAATCTGCTTTAGCGGAAGGAAATCAGCAGCTACAAGAAAAGCTTGCAAAGTTGGAAGCACAGTTGTCGCGCATGAAGGAAGTGATGGTTATCAAAGACCAACAGCTTGCCAATATGCAGCAGGCACAAGCAGGTGTTGAGTTAACTGATGAGCAAAAGTTACAAGCAGAAAAAAATGCTGAGCAAATAGCTGAAAAATTAGCACTGATTGAAAGTGTTGATATTGCTGAGCAGAAAGCACAGGCAGAAGCTGAGGCTTTAGTAAAGAAAAAAGCAGCAGAAGAAGCGGAAGACTTAGCAAGGCAACAGGAAATTGCTGATGCAGCTGAACTTGCCAAAAAACAGTTAGCGGGTAATGCTGAAAACATAGCAGGGCAGGAAAAGCCTGTTAGTGCTGTTAAAGATCCAAAAATAGAAACGGTTGCTCAGCAAGATGCAGTAGAGTCTATTAAAAAACCAGCTCAGGCTGTTGTTACGCCACCAGTACATAAAGTCAAGCCCAAACGAAAGCCCCCCGTTGTCCAGCCAGTCGTAGAGCCTGAAGAAGGGCCTGATTATTACATGATAGGGATGGGCTTATTTGGTTTATTATCTGCTGGAACTTTAGGTTGGTTTTTATGGCGTAGACGCAAAAATGAAAGCGAAACCAATGAAAACAGTATGTTTGCAGCGTCTAGCTCAATTTTCTTACCTGATGCAGGTGAGGAACATGATGAACTTAATGTCCCTGTTTTAGATACTTCGGCATCTTATGATGTTGGCTCTGTAGATGAAAGTTCATTTTTAAGTGAATTTACACCGAGTGATTTTGATGTTTTTGAAACAGATCAAACAGAAGTGGACCCTACTTCTGAGGCGGATGTTTATTTAGCTTACGGTCGTTATCAGCAGGCTGAAGAATTAATACAGCAGGCAATTGTAGATCATCCTGAAAATGATGAGTATAAATTAAAACTGTTAGAAATTTTTCATACGAGTGAGAATGTTGCAAGTTTTGAAAGCTATGCCAACGACTTAACAGCGGAAGGTAAAAATACAGATCTTGAATTTTGGAATGCTGTGTCAGATATGGGGCGAGATTTATTGCCAGATTCTGCGCTGTTTTCTGCTGAACAAACAGAGTCTCATTTTGCAGTAACTGATGAAAGTGAAGGGAGGTCTGCTGAGAGCGAAGAGGCATTGTCTGTTGAAAATGATGCGGTCGATTTTGATATAAGCTCTCTTAATGTTGGCGATGAAACTACTGATACTGAAGCGAGTGATGCAGGAGAAGGGATTGACTTTGATTTAAGTGATTTCTCAATGGATGAGGATAGCTCAACTGAGGCAGTTGCTTTAGACGATAGTCAATCGAGTGATGAAGTTGAAGGTATAGAGTTTGATTTAGATTCTTTTGCAGTTGAAGAGGGCAGCACTACTGAGCCAGAAGCCTTAGTTGAAGAAGTTGAAAGTGTCGATTTTGATCTTGATTCTTTTGCAGTTGAAGAGGGTAGCACTACTGAGCCAGAAGCCTTAGTTGAAGAAATTGAAAGTGTCGATTTTGATCTTGATTCTTTTGCGACTGAAGATGACAGTGCGGCTACTGAGCCAGAAGCTTTAGTTGAAGAAGTCGAAAGTATCGATTTTGATCTTGACTCTTTTGCGGTTGAAGAGGATAGCACTACTGAGCCAGCAGCCCTAGTCGAAGAAGTTGAAAGTGTTGATTTTGATCTTGATTCTTTTGCCGTTGAAGAGGATAGCTCCTCTGAGCCAGTAGCCTTAGTCGAAGAAGTTGAAAGTGTCGATTTTGATCTTGATTCTTTTGCCGTTGAAGAGAGTGATGTTACTGAGCCAAATAAGCTTGTAGAGGAGCTTCTGGAGCCTGAAGAAAGTGAAAAATTCCAAAGTGAAGATGATTCATCGGGTGATTTTGATTTTGACTTTGATAAAATTGCAGGTGCTGGAGCTGCCGCTAGCGTAGCTGAAGAGCCGCCAGAAGAAGACTTAGTGGTTTCTGACTTAACTGATATGGATGAGCTAGAAACAAAGATTGATTTGGCAAAAGCTTTTATTGATATGGGGAATGATGAAGCAGCTCAAGATACTTTACTTGAAGTGTTAGAGAAAGGAAGTGATGCACAAAAAAGTGCCGCTCAAGAAATTATGGATAAACTCAGCTAGTCGCACTTGTTAAATAAGGAGCAAAGCCTCACTGCTTTAAGTTAAGGTTTTATTAAAGCATTATCAAAATGTTATATCGTATGGCGGCTTAAGTTTTTGTTGCGTGGCAATAAAAATTTAAGCCGCCATTTTGACTTAATGCCTGTAAAGAATTAATGGCGGGCTTAAAATGCCGTTTTTCTCATTTTATGCATACTAGTGTTCATGTGCACTATGATCATGTTCAGCAGAACTATCTTCGCTATCCTCTATTGTATGGAATTCACTTAATTCAAATTGAATTGCACCAGACCTAGGGATAAGCGCCATTTCAACAGCAAGTTTTTGTGTAATATCACCTTTTTCATCTTGAATATAAACTTTGGGTAAAGATAGCTGTGTGCTACCCGCATTGTAAATAGCGGGTAAAGTATATTCTGGAAATCCTAAAGCCTGCCAGTTTTGTAAGGCCTGTTTTTGTTCTTCATCCAGCTTTTCTAATGGGCTAAAGGCGGGGGGGGCATATTCATCATAATTTAAGAAGAAAATAAAGGACTTATCAATGGCTTTTTTTCGGTGTAAGCAGTGCCTGCATATGCGGGAAGTTTCAAATAATTATACGGGCAAATCTGTTAAGTGCCCGCAATGTAAAACAGTTTCCCAAGTGCATGATACTGTTGCATTTGTGGAGTCTATAATCAAAAAATATGTGTTGCAAAGTAAAGAGCTTAAGCGACTACAGAAAAGTGATATAGCAGGAAGTGAGCCTACTTTAGTCGTGGATAATGATTATTGTGAATTAAGTGATATTCATAACACCACAGAGCTTAGCAGTCAAAAACAATATGCGCCTATTGTCAGCTGGTTTCAAGAGCATGATATTCAAACAGACGTAAACCATGATGCAGTCGATACGACTGGTTTTTTTGATGAGATAGCTCTTTCTTTAGGTAATCAATACACTGTTTTAGAAGAACTAGTCAGTAAAATAAAATATCTGCAACAAAAAGGCTATGGTAATGCAAAATTGCCACTGGTCAAAAAATCTAAGGCAGATAAAGAGATTATTAAAGCATTTTGCCAAGAGCTTTATGATTATTCCTTTGTCACTAAATATTTTTTTAATCAAAAAGAACAAAGCATTCATTTATCCTTGCAAACAGTGCCTTCTATTGTTAATTTTTTTAATGGTATTTGGATGGAATGGTTTATTTTTATTAAGCTGCTCAACTTTTTTAATGCACATAAAATCTCTAATGCTTGTTTACGTAGCTTAGACATTACATTCTCTAATGATGATAAAAATGAGCTAGATATTTTTTTTATTGCGAATGGAATGCCTATTTGTATTGAGTGCAAATCAGGCGAGTTCAGGCCTTATATTGATAAGTATTCTAAATTAAGAAAGCGTTTGAAAATGGATAAGTCACAATTTTTATTTTGTGTGATTGGGCTAGATGAAAAGCAAACACAGGGCTTAAGTAGTACCTATGATGTTACTTTTGTGAATGAAAGTAATCTTTTTTTACATTTAGAAAAAATACTGCAGTTAAAGCCTCTTTAAAAAGAGGCTCCATTAAACGCTTTATAACTCTTTCTCTGCAAAAAAAGCCTCAACATCCTTAATATCACGGGTGCGACTCATGGCGGGAATGCTATTTAAAAACATATGCCCATACGATTTTTTAAGCAAACGCGGGTCACAGACTAATAACACGCCACGATCATTCACATCACGAATTAAACGTCCTACCCCCTGTCTTAAAGCAATCACTGCAGTAGGGAGTTGATATTCAAAAAAAGGTTTCCTGCCTTGTTTTTCCATTGCCTCTAAGCGCGCTTTTAAGACGGGGTCACCAGGTGAGGAGAAGGGGAGTTTGTCGATAATGACAGTAGACAGCGCATCGCCTCGCACATCTATTCCTTCCCAGAAACTAGAGGTGCCGAGTAAGACGGCATTGCCTAGTTGCTTAAATTCATCTAATAATACCGCTTTAGGTTTATCACCTTGCACTAAAATAGGGTAACTAATACGCTTATCCAGTATTTTAGCCGCCGCTTGTAAAGCCCTATGACTGGTAAATAAGAAAAAAGTACGCCCTTGACTTGCATTAATCACAGGAATAGCGACTTCCACGATATGTTCGACAAAATCAGGAGAATTAGGCAGCGGCAAGCCTTTAGGGTGATAAAACAGCGATTGTGTAGGAAAATCAAAAGGGCTTTCCCATGTATGGCTGGGAGCGTTATTAATCCCTAAGTTGCGTGAGAAATAATCAAACTTATCAGCAACGCTGAGTGTTGCCGAGGTAAACACCCATGAAGCACTATGTTGTGCCATAAAGGCATGAAATTCAGAGGCAACATCCAGTGGGGTTAAGCGTAAGCTAAAGGACTTTTTATGGGTTTCATACCAACGCACCCATTTGCCTGATTTATCCTGTAAGATTTTTTTTAATTGGTCTTCCAGTTCTTCAGCACGTTTAAAGCAGCTTTCTAAGCCTTTGCTACGTACTGAAGCGAGTTCTAATTGATCGGCTAGGGCTTCCAAATGTTCTTGTAATCGCCCTAGACCCTCCATAATCTTGGGGTTATCTTCTATGTCTTTCCAATCTCCTCTAGTCATATCTAGCCCAAATGCTAGGCGCATATCTTTGACTTCATGCTCTAGATTTTCACTCGCCACGCGTAAATCAGGCATATCCGCAGCATCTTGAAAGTATTCCATTAAAGCATCTTTAGCAAGATCACTGATTTGCTTAGAGCCGACTGAGAGACCTAAGAAATTAGAAGCTGTATCAGCAAGTTGGTGGGCTTCATCAATAATCACCACATCAGCGTTAGGCAGCAGTTCGCCAAAGCCTGTTTCTCTGATTGACCAATCGGCACAGAGTAAATGATGATTGACCACGATTAAGTTTGCCTCTTGGGCTTTTTTACGCGCTTTCATTAAGAAGCATTCGGAATACTCAGGGCACTCCTGTCCTAAGCAGTTTTCACGCGTGGAAGTGGCTTGCATCCATACGGGATTGCCTTCCATGACATCATGCATATCGGCTATATCGCCGCTGCGCGTGCTTTTTGACCATTTTTTGATTTTTGCTAAAGCCGCTGCTTCTTCACGTGAAAACCCTAAATTGGAGTGAATGGCTATTTCTAAGCGATAAGTACAGAGGTAATTAGCGCGCCCCTTTAATAGAGCGGCTGAAAAGGGAATACCGATAGTTTTTCGCAATAAAGGCACATCTTTATTAAATAACTGATCTTGCAGATTTTTTGTGCCCGTAGAGACGATGACTTTTTTACCTGAAAAAATAGCAGGCACTAAATAAGCAAAGGTTTTTCCTGTGCCTGTACCTGCCTCAACAATGACATGTTCTTGGTCTTCAATGCTTTGTGCAATAACGCTCGCCATTTCTATTTGTGCTGTTCTAGGCGAATAGCTTGGAATTGCCTGCGCCAATCCGCCATCGCTGGCAAAAAAATCATCTATTTGTTGTTGACTGTCCATTATAATTTATTCTTGAGTCAGTTTGCTGTAGTCGTTCGTTTAGTATGGGGTATTGCTGCGCTAAGTTTAGTATATCTTTTGCTGTTAGGCGTAGACAAGTCACATATGTTTTTGCCTTAACGGTTGCAGAACGGTTACTGTCGCCAATCAATGCGTGTACACCAATTAATTCGCCCGCACTAATTTGCGTAATATAGTGTGTGTTATCTTGTTTATCAGTGCAATATATATCGACATAACCACTGATTAATATATACAGTGAATGACTATTATCACCTTGGTAGATAATCGTATCATCAGGTAGAAAATTTACATATTTCGCGTGTTCTGCCATTTTTTGTAAAAGTATTTTGGGCAAGTCAGTAAATAAAGGGACTTTATTAATCCAGCCATGACGTTCAACGATACGTAATGAAATTTTAAAGCTGTCTAATTGCTGTAAAGAGTCATTCAGTTTCTGGTTAATAACACCCTGTACTTTAGCACTGATTAAGCCTTGCTCATGGCTTTTATGCACTAATTTCTGGGAATATTGTAATGACACTTTCTGGAATAAGTGAGTTTCATATTGACCATAAAATAAGGAGTAATTTTTTTTAAAATACTGTAAACGGTTCTGGCGACGCTTGAGGCGTTTCGCGTAAATTGCTTGAATAGGCTGAATTAAGGTTTTATCTAAGCCATTATCGGTCATTTCCTGAATCGCTTTTAGACCTTTATGCGCCATTAATATACCCGCAAGGTCATGCAGTATCTTATTAGAAAAACGGCGAGTTTGATAGCGCATAAGCCATGTTTGCGCCCACTCCTTTTCACTTAGGTAATGAATAATAAAATGTTCAAAATCTAATAGGGGGTTAGGCTGTAACCAGCCGACACCCATTTGTTTAAGATAGTCTATGCTGTGTTGTTGGTCGATACGTAAAATATCTTTAAACGTCACTAAGGTGTAATAATTGATTAAGCCTATATCATATAGATATTCAATTTCATCACTTTCTGCGCGCAAGGCATGCAAGTGGGCTTGCTTGACTAAGCGGTCATCCGATAAACTAATATTGGAGCTATCTAAGGTGCGGTGTAATTGAGATTCGACATTAGATTCTATTTTAGAGTCTAATAATTGTAAATCAGCAAAACGGTGTAATATTTTACTGGTAGACTCGGTCACAAGTTGCATATTTTGCTTAAGTTCGGCTTGTTCTTTTTTATTCAATACATCCATTTTTAAAAAATGCATTAACCAACGAATGCTAGGCGCATTCACTAGCATGGAAACCAATACCACGCCTAAGGTTAAGCTTTCCAATAAAGGTTTTTCGGCTAGGCTATCAGGAATGGACATAACAATGGCAATAGCAAGTCCGCCTTTTAATCCTCCCCACCACATAATATGCCGTTCAGCCATGCTGATGCGCTGTAAAGAAAATAAGCGTATGCTGATAGGGACTAGAAGGTAAACACTCACAGCGCGCGCCAGATAGACGGCTAGTACCGCCCATAAGATAGCTTGCCAAGAGTCAGCTAATTGATTGAGCTGTACGGATAAGCCTATCATGACAAATAGCAGAGAATTAAAAATTAAAACAATAAATTCCCAAGTGGAATGGATGCTTTCAGTGGTTTCTTTAGGCAAACGGCTAAGCCCCGCCATATTTAAGCAAATAGCCGCCGATAAGACTGCCATCACACCTGAAACATGGAGTTCATGCTCGGCAATAATAAAACTGATATAGGCAAGTGTGATCGAAAGAATAATGGGGGTATTTTGGTCGTTATGGTATAAGCGGACGAGTAATTCACTGAATAATAATCCAGTACAAAGCCCAACAAAAATCCCTCCACAAAACACCACGATAAAATGTAATGAAGCTTCAACTCCATCAATAAGGCTAAAGCTAGGTTCGGTCAATAAACTTAATAAGAGACCGAATAAAACGATAGCCGTCGCATCATTCATTAAGGATTCGCCTTCGATTAAAATATTTAAGTGACGCGAAACGCCCAGCTCTTTAAAAATTGAAATGACCGCAACAGGGTCAGTGGCCGAGATTAAACTGGCAAATAATAAAGCGACAATAATTGGAATATTTAACGACCACTCAATACCTAGCCCAACCAGGGCGACAGACACTAGCATACCCACAATGGCAAGCATTAAGATAGGGGCAAGATTTTTTAGCAGTGCGCGTGGATCTAGGGAAAGTGCCGATTCAAAGATAAGAGCGGGTAAAAAGACAAATAAAACGAGGTCAGACGTAAGTTGAAATTCTTTAAAGTGGTGTGTGCCTAATAGATTAAAGCCATCGGCAAAAAAATTAGCCATAAGCCCCAGTACCACCAGCAAAGCGGTGTAGGGAATCGCTAATTGGCGGCAAATATTAGCAGCAAGCATTGCTAGCATCAATATGCCAGACATAATCAATAAAATATCGGGTAAAGTCATCTTTAATTAGCCATCCTGCTAGTCATAAAACTATCCTTTTAAATGAACAAGTCGTTAGGGAATTATGCCTTAATAAATGATGATTTACCAATGGCTTAGCTAGGTTTTTTCTACATAAAGTTAAGCGTGCTTAAGCAGTCATCTACGTTAAATGTTGACTTTTCTCTCAAAATCATTAGATTAGGTAAGCTGAAATGCCTGTGACAACCCGTAGCTCGGGACAAAAATCGCGGGGTTTCAATAAAGCTTAAAACTAATATTAGTCTTAACAACAATAAACACGGATCTATTTAACCATAGAATCTTTGGAGGAATTATATGAAGAATTCATTAAAGAGTGTACTACTTGCTTCATCGGTAGCTGCTCTACTTGCTGCTCCTGCTATTTCAACGGCGAACAGCGGTGTTGAGAAATTATCTCAAAATCCTGCTAACTGGGCAACTGCACTAGGTAACTATGCGGGAACTCGTTACAGTAAATTAGATCAAATTACTGCAAAAAACGTTAAAAACCTGCAACCTGCATGGTCTTTTTCAACAGGTGTACTACGTGGACACGAAGGTGGTCCATTAGTGATCGGTGATGTTATCTACATTCACACACCTTTTCCTAATACTGTATACGCATTAGATCAAGAAACTCGTTCAGTGATCTGGGAATACACACCGTCTATGGACGCTGATGTGACTATTCCTGTGATGTGTTGTGATACTGTTAACCGTGGTTTAGCTTACGGTGACGGAAAAATCTTCCTACAACAATCAGATACTGTTTTAACAGCACTAGATGCTAAAACAGGTCAACGTATCTGGAGTGTGCAAAACGGTGATCCTAAATTAGGCATGACTAACACTCAAGCACCTTTAGTTGTTAAAGACAAAGTGATTACAGGTATTGCGGGTGGTGAGTTTGGTGTACGTGGTTTCTTAGCCGCTTATGACATCAAAACAGGTGAGTTAGCATGGAAAGGTTACAGCATGGGGCCAGATGGCGACACGCTAATCAATCCTGGTGATTCTACAACTTGGGAAAATGGTAAAGTGGTTAAATTGGGCAAAAACTCAGGAACAAGTTCTTGGGAAGGCGACCAATGGAAAATCGGTGGTGGTACAACGTGGGGTTGGTATTCTTATGATCCTAAATTGAACCTTATCTACTACGGATCAGGTAACCCTTCTACATGGAACCCAGTACAACGTCCTGGTGACAACAAGTGGTCTATGTCTTTATGGGCGCGTGATGCTGACACAGGTGAAGTTAAGTGGGTCTACCAAATGACTCCACATGATGAGTGGGATTTTGATGGTATTAACGAAGTTGTACTAGCTGATCAAAAAATTGACGGAAAAATGCGTCAAACATTGGTACATTTTGACCGTAATGGTTTTGGTTACACTTTAGACCGTGTAACAGGTGAGCTATTAGTGGCTGAAAAATTTGATAAATCAGTTAACTGGGCAACGCATGTTGATATTAAATCAGGTCGTCCTGTTTTAGATCTTAAATACAGTACAGAAGCGAATGGTGAAGATGAAAATACAGAAGGCGTATGTCCTGCTGCATTAGGCTCTAAAAACCAACAGCCTGTTTCTTACTCACCACAAACTAAAATGTTCTACATCTCTGCAAATCACCTTTGTATGGATTACGAACCATTTGAAGTGTCTTACACCGCTGGACAGCCTTATGTTGGTGCGACACTGACTATGATGCCTGCTGGTAAAGATGTATTAACGGGCAAAAAAGATGGTTCTACCAACTTAGGTCAGTTCACTGCATGGGATGCGACAACAGGTAAAATTGCTTGGTCTAACAAAGAAACTTTCTCTGTTTGGTCTGGTTCAGTTGCAACAGCGGGTGGCGTAGTATTCTACGGCACACTTGAACCTTACCTCCCAGCAGTTGATGCTAAAACAGGTAAAGAATTATATCAATTCAAAACACCTTCAGGCATCATCGGTAACGTACACACTTGGTCTTATAAAGGCAAGCAATACGT
>WTCM01000008.1 GCA_013138595.1 Methyloprofundus sp.
GGCGGCTGCCGCATGGTGTTTGTTGGTATTGGCAAGCACTAGACCACAATGGTTAGGTGAGCCGATAGAGCAAGCAGTGAGTGGGCGTGATCTTATGCTAGCTGTCGATTTATCAGGTAGTATGAAAGAGCAAGATTTTATGCTGAATAACCAGCGTGTGGATCGTTTAACCGCGACTAAAGCGGTGGCGAATGAATTTATCGAGCGTCGTGTGGGAGATAGGTTAGGATTGATTTTATTTGGGACGAATGCTTATTTACAATCCCCGCTTAGTTTTGATCGTAAAACGGTACAAGTTTTACTCAATGAAGCATTTTTGGGCTTAGCAGGGGAGAGTACTGCGATTGGTGATGCCATTGGTTTGGCTGTTAAGCGTTTGCAAAAGCAAGAAACGGATAGTCGGGTTTTAATTTTACTCACTGATGGTGCGAATACAGCGGGTGAAGTGACACCGATTAAAGCGGCTGAAATTGCTGCTAAAGAACAGTTAAAAATTTATACCATTGGGATAGGCGCAGATGAAATGATGGTACGTAGTTTTTTCGGTTCCAGAAAGGTTAATCCCTCCCGAGATTTAGATGAGAAAACCTTAACTGCGATTGCGGAAAAAACAGGCGGGCGTTATTTTCGGGCTAGAAATACCGATGAATTGCAGAGAATTTACCAGATTTTAGATGCACTAGAACCTGTCGAAAAAGATAAGCAATTTTTTCGTCCGCATAATGAATTATTCTTTTGGCCTTTAGCTGCCGCCTTATTTTTAGCGGCTATGATTGCCTTTACACGTTTACGACTCTTATGATAGCTAGCGAATTTCACTTAATTAGACCTTATTGGCTATTAGCGTTTTTACCCCTAATTGCCTATGTTTTCCTGCATATTAAGCATAAATTACGACAAGGCAACTGGGCTAGCGTCTGTGACCCTGAATTATTGCCGTTTATTTTAGAAGAAAAACAACAGCAACAAAGTCGCTTACCTTTGCTGGCAAGTACCTTAGCGAGTATTTTATGTATTATTGCTTTAGCAGGCCCTACCTGGGAGCGCATTCCTACCCCTGTGTTTAGAAATGCTTCAGCTTTAGTGATTGCTTTAGATTTATCGCGCTCAATGGATGCAGCCGATATAAAGCCCTCACGCCTTGCCCGTGCACGCTTTAAAATAGCAGATTTATTAAAGCAACGTAAAGATGGACAGAGTGCATTAATTGTTTATGCCAACTCAGCCTTTACCGTGACACCCCTCACCAATGATACCGAAACGATTAATAATCAATTAGCGGCTTTGAGCAGTGACCTAATGCCCGCACAAGGCAGTAATAGCATCGCAGCAATTGACCTAGCAGTGCAGTTATTTAAAAATGCAGGCCTACAAAAAGGGCAAATTCTCCTAGTCACCGATGACGATACTTTAAGCGAGGTGGATATTCCTAATGGCTATCAGCTTTCTATTTTAGCGGTTGCGACCACAGAAGGTGCGCCCATTAAAGTGGCAAAAGGCGGCTTCCTAAAGGATGCTAGTGGTAATATTGTTGTGCCTAAATTAGAGAGCCGTGCCTTACGTCAAGCAGTCTCCGCAGGTGGGCTGTATCAACAAAGCACTAGCAGCGATCAAGATATAGAGCGCTTGAGTGCACATTTTAATCAAGCAGCAGAGCGTGGTACTGCGACAGAGAATGATTTATTACTGGAAAATTGGGTGGAAGCTGGGGTTTGGCTACTATTTCCACTGCTGTTATTATCTGCTTTCTCTTTTCGTCGTGGCCTATTAAGTGTGCTGTTTATTATCTTATTGCCTTTCCCTAATGACAGTGTTGCACTGGAATGGCAAGATTTATGGCAAACTAAAGAACAGCAAGCACAGCAGCAGTATTTAGACGGCAATTATCAGCAAGCTGCTGAAACATTTACTGACCCCGCGTGGCGTGCTGCTGCACAATATAAGGCAGAAACACCTATAGAAAAAGATCAGGAAATGTCCACTGCGACAACTGACACAGGTTTTTATAACCAAGGGAATGTACATGCTAAATCAGGGCAATTAGATAAAGCGAAAGAGGCTTATGAACAAGCCTTAAAGCTGAACTCTAATAATGAGGATGCCAAATTTAATAAGGAATTAGTGGAAAAAGAACTGGAAAAGCAAAAACAACAGCAGGATAAACAACAAGATAAGGACAAGCAACAAGAGGATCAAGAAAAACAGCCATCCGAAGATCAGCAATCAGGAGAAGGTGAGCCCTCAGAGGAGAATTCTGAGCAACAACAAGATCAACAGCCTGAAAATTCAGAGCAAGAAAATTCGGAACAACAACAAGAAGAACAGGAGCAGCAACAAGCTGAAGAAACAGAGCAGGAAACAGAAGAGTCAGAACAAGAAAAAGCGCAACAAGCGAAAATGTCGGAAGCAGAGCAACAAGAACAAAGCGAGCAAGATCAAGCGAATCAGCAATGGTTAAAACGTATCCCAGATGATCCTTCGGGCTTGTTAAGACGTAAGTTTAAATATCAATATGGGCGACAAAAGCAACGGCAGAATAGCCAGCAGGCTTGGTGATTAAGCTAAAAGACGGGGTAAAATACCCCGTCTCTCTCAGAGAAAAGTGCTGTCTTTTACTAACCCAGCAATCAATCGCTAATGGAGCTTAGTATTTTACTTCTTTCTCAATCAATGTTTCACCATCAATCACTAATTTAGAGATACCGCCTACTGTTAAATGTAGCGTACACTCTGCTCTTTTGAAATTATATTTATCATCAGACTGACTCGCTTCCCAGATCAATGATACAAAAGTTTGCTTATCTGTTTTTGTTGCTGTCGCGTAATAAACTTGTGTGCCTGTGAACTTTTTAACGGCAGCAGGACATTTTTTATTAGCCATCGTTTGCATTGCTGCAGTCGCTCTAATCATTGCTGCTGCTTCTTTTTGCTCATTAGTTTGGTCATCATTACCACCCACTAATAAAAAACCTACGGCAAAAACAGCAACGACTGCAGCCATTAGTTGTTGAGTACTATTCATATTGTTTCCTTTTTCTTATAATTTTTAAAAAGTTACTTTTTACGGCAACCACGGATAATTTCGCCTTTTACTCTATGGGAATTATATACCATTAACAATGATAGATAATTGACCTTTTGTCCTTTTAAACTTAGAACATCGTGGACAATACGCTCCTCACTAGACCCTGCTTTTTCGATAAAACACGACTGTATTAATAAATCCTTACGTTCTAATAAATCAAGTATATCATCAAGTAAGGGCTTTACCTTCAATAATATTAAAGTATCAAAGTCAGTCAGCATATCTTCTATCATTTCAATGCCATAACCTGCAGGAATAATAGCAATCGTATCATCAGTATCGGCTAAAGGCATTTTTGCGGACGCGGCGGCAGCATTAAAAGAGCTGACACCTGCAATGGTTGCTATTTTTGCATTTTCATCTAAACCAGCAACGGTTTTTGCCAAATGCTGAAAAGTCGAATAAGTAGACGCATCCCCTTCCACAAGGAAAACAACATCACGCCCTGCCTGTAGTTTTTCCACGACAATTTGCGCCGCTTGTAACCAATATTTAGCCAGTATTTGCTTATCATGGGTCATTGGAAAGACCAGTTCTAAGCTGTTTTCTGGCACTGTTAGCCCTGCTGCTAAAACAATGCCTAAAGCATAACTTTTACCCTGTTTTTTTCTAACAGGGTAAGCCCAGTCTGCATCAGAGTGCAATAATGCCCATGTTTTACGCGTAATTAAATCAGGATCTCCTGGCCCTAAAGATCCGCCATATAAAGTTCCACTCATGTTAGCGCTCCTTTTTGTGCACTGACAATCCACACAGGGTTTTCAGCACGCATCCTATTCATGTGTAAAATGGGCTGGCTACGAGAGGCTTGTAATTGCGTAATATCCCAAGTTGCCTCGCTTTGCTTTAATGCAGTTAGAGCAGTATTCATGTTTTCTAAAGTGACAAAATTCATCACTAAACAGCCATCTGTTTGCAGTAAAGCAAGGCACAGCGCGATTAATTCCGATAACTCTCCCCCCGAACCACCAATAAAAACAGCATTCGGTGCTGGCCAATCACACATACCCACGGGGGCTTTATTTTTAATTAAACTGTAATTATGCAAGCCAAAATTACGTGCATTTTCACGCGCAATGGCAAAATCAGCTGCGTTTTTTTCCACCGCATATACATGTCCATCACGGCAAAGCTTTGCCGCCTCAATCCCAACTGAGCCAGAACCAGCACCTATATCCCAGACAATACTATCGCTGCATAATTGCATTTTGGCAAGGGAGACGGCACGGACTTCGCGTTTAGTAATCAGCCCTTTATCGGGCTTACGTTGCTTAAACACCTCATCCGCATAACCAAATAAAAGTTTAGGCTTTTGAGGCTTTTTGCGCAATAAAATAACCACATCATTACCGCTAAATGACTCACTGCCTAATCGAGCAACACTCATCGTTTGAAAAATTTTTTCATCAGCACAGAGTAAATTTTCTGCGACCACCATATCAAATAAATCGTCCATTTCTTGCGTCACCAACATCCGTGCTATCCGTGCGGGATCATTATCAGGGCTAGTTAAAACCGCTAATTTATCATGCTGACTAATCGCCTGTAATAAAGCATAAAGCCCATGCTCTGCATCTGCCCCAAGCTCCCACTCGCCTGCATCTTTGGTATGTACCGAGCAAATTTTAGCATCCTGCCAAGCGACCGCAATTTTAGCAAAGGCAAGTTGAATAGTGGAGGTATTAGGCATAATATGCAGCTTTTCAGCACCTAATTTTTTGCGCAGATAGCTCCCAATACCATGACATAAAGGGTCGCCTGTCGCTAAAACTACCACTTGTTTATGCTTTGTTAGCGCTTTCCCTATCCATTCAGGTGTTTTACTTAAATTTCCTGTGAGTGCTTTATGCTCTGCATCCACGATGGTATCCGCAAGCAGCGCCAATGTACGTTTTGCTGCAATCACTAAATCAGCACTTTTTAAGGCGGCTAATGCAGGAGCAGATAAGCTTTCAACTCCATTATCTAAGACCCCAATAATTTGACATTTATTGCTCATAATCGACTAATTTATTCCCTTCAAAATCACACATTAAGATCCGATAGGTAAAAGCATCGGGGTAACGTGCGGCTAGTGTGCTAATCACACGCGCACATAATTGTTGATAAAATGGCTCTGCTAAGCCCAGTTCCTGCATACGTTCACCCGCAAAACGAGCCGTTTCATTAGCGGCAATTTCTGCACAAACTGCGGCATCGGCACCCACTGTGGCGGCTATATCAGCTAATAACTGTGTATTCACAGGGTTGCGCCGTGCATGGGTAATCACTTCACCCTGTGCAATTTTAGTCAGTTTACCCACCATCCCGCCAATAATAATTTGCTGAATACCCACTGCTTGCGCACTGTCTAATGCAGGGCCTAAAAAATCGCCCATCTGTACAAAACAGGCAGGATCTAAGTGGGTTAATTCACGTATGGTAAATTTTTCAGTACGCCCACCTGTGGTTAATACCACGGCTTGCTGCCCTTGATTTGCCGCAACTTCAATCCCTTGCACGACGCTGGCACGAAAAGCCGCCGTCGAATAAGGGTGTACGATGCCTGTGGTACCTAAAATAGAAATACCATCAATAATCCCTAAGCGATCATTTAAGGTTTTCTTGGCCATTTCCTGCCCACCTGGGACTGAAATAGTGACTTCTAAACTATGTGCTTGCAATAATTCACCCGCGACTTCACGGATATTTTGCTCTATATTTTTACGTGGCACTGGGTTAATCGCAGCCCCCCCCACTTCCAGCCCTAAGCCACGCATAGTAATCGTACCTACGCCATCGCCCCCTTTTAAGATCACTTGATTACTCGTGTCGTCTAATAAGCGTACATCGACTGTCATCAGTGCGCCATGCGTACAATCAGGGTCATCTCCCGCATCTTTTATAATAACCGCCTGTGCAGAAGTTTCAGACGCTGTGCCTTGTGCCACCGCAAAAGTAACCTTTTGCCCATTCGGTAAAACAGATTCAATCTGTGTCGGTACTTTGCCTGATAATAAACCCAGCGTTGCGGCACGTGCTGCTGCTGCTGAGCAAGCGCCTGTGGTATAGCCTTTACGTGTACCTTTAGTTTTTTTTGGGGTCATATTATTTCAATCAATATTTTAAGTAACAGGTAAATATACACCCAAAACGCGTTTTGGACTCCAGATTGAAAGCGTCTTTAACGCCCCCCAAAGCCCGTCTCATCCGAAAACTTCCAAACACGGGTAATCACTAAAATATCTAGCTCCTGTAATAGCTCTTTCGGTAAGGGTGGGAAAGGCGCGCTCAACCGTACAATACGTTTAGCCGCATCATCCAATGCACTGTAACCTGATGACTTATTAATACGTAAATTGTAAATACTACCATCTGCGTTTATAGCGACATCCATAGTTAAAGTGCTATTAAAGCCATCACGCTTTGCCACCGCTGGGTAATTTAAATTACCCATACCCTCAATTTTTCGCTGCCAGTCGGTAATATACTGTGTCGCCAAGTACTTGTGTGCACTCACCGTATTGACAAATTTAATACGATTTTTCTTACTACTTGGCTTTTTATAGCTTATCTGCGCACCTAATTCTGACGCTTGTGCATATAAAGCATTCATAGATAATTTAGGCTTACTTTTTTCAACTGTTTTTGTCGTTTTAGGTGTAATTTCTACACTTTTCTCGGCTACTTTTTGCGTAATCACTTGCTGTTTTCTGGCAATACTTTTACGTTTAATGACCTTGGGTCTAGGTGGCTTGTTTGCTTGCGTGCCTGAACTTGCAATTTTTTGTGCAGCGGGGGTAGGTTTATCTTGTTTTTCGCCTGCCGCTAGCTGATTATTTTGCGCTAAAAACTCTGCTTTTTTAGGCGGTTTTTTGGATTTATTAGTGACCAAAGTAATTTCAATAGATTTACTCGATTTTTCCACCTTAGGCTGACTAAAGTTAACCCCTAAAATTAATACGCTATGAATAATCAGCGCAAAAAAGATAAAGATCATTAAGGTGTCACTACTAGACAATGCGGTCGAGTTGGAAAATTCTACTTTAGCCATAATCTTTAGGCAGGTAATATTGTGCTTTGTATGTGATCCAACAGTTGACCACAAATATTTAAATCAAACTGTGCATCAAGCTCTTGTACACAGGTTGGGCTAGTCACATTAATTTCCGTCAAATAATCACCGATCACATCGATGCCGACAAACATAAGCCCTTTCTCTTTTAAGACAGGAGCCACTTGCTGTGCAATCCAAAGGTCGCGTTCGCTCAGTGCTTGCCCTTGAGCAACTCCACCTGCGGCTAAATTGCCTCGCGTCTCCCCTTCTGCTGGAATACGCGCCAATGCATAAGGGACGACTTCACCATTGACGATTAAAATACGCTTATCCCCTTGTTTAATCTCAGCAAGATATTGCTGTGCCATCACAAATCGAGTGCCATAAGCCGTGATGGTTTCAATAATAACGCTGATATTGGGGTCATTTTCATGTAAATGAAAAATAGACGCTCCACCCATGCCATCTAGCGGTTTTAAGATAATATCGTGCTGCTCGGCTAAAAATTCACGAATATGTCCTGCATTGCGAGTGACTAGCGTGTTTGCACAACATTGCGGAAACCATGCGGTAAATAATTTTTCATTCGCATCGCGTAGTGCCTGAGGTTTATTCAGCACATACACCCCTTCTCTTTCGGCTTGCTCTAAGATATAAGTGGCGTAAATAAACTCTTGATCGACAGGTGGCTCTTTACGCATAATAATGCAATCCAGCTGCTCTAAACTGATACAGTGCTCTGCTTGCACATTGTAATACTGTGTGGCATCCCGTTTTACACTAATTTCTTGAGTATTAGCGTAGGCTTTGCCATTGCGCAAAAACAGGTCACCTATTTGCATGATGTGTATTTCCCAGTTTCGTGCCTGCGCTTCTAATAACATGGCAAAACTAGTGTCTTTTTTTATATTGATCTGGTCTATTGAGTCCATGACCATGCCTAGCTTAATTGTCACTATATCAATCTCTTATTTAATGTTGAGGAACGAGAATTCAATAATGCCCGCTCCTAAGTCCCAATATCAGCACTTGAGTATAGCGCGTTATTGAGATTATCAGAGGCCTTATTATATGATAATAATTATATTCTTGCTTTACCTTATTACAAAAAACTGGTATAAAGTCTGGCTAACTTTGAATAAAGGCACAACCTAGAGGTGGACCATGTCTAAAATTTGTCAGGTAACAGGAAAACGTCCTATTACTGGTAACAATGTATCACACGCGAAAAATAGAACGAAAAGACGTTTTAATCCTAACTTACACCGCCATAAATTTTGGGTGGAAAGTGAGAACCGTTGGGTACGTTTAAGATTATCTGCAAAAGGTATGCGTATTATTGATAAAAAAGGTATTGATGTTGTTTTAACTGAAATACGTTCACGTGGCGAAAAAGTTTAAGAGGATTAATCATGCGCGATAAAATTAAATTAGTTTCTTCTGAGGGTACAGGACATTTTTATACTACTGATAAAAATAAACGTACTATGCCAGAAAAAATGGAAATCAAAAAATATGACCCTGTTGTTCGTAAGCACGTCATGTATAAAGAAGCAAAAATCAAATAGTTTTGCTTTGCTAGCGGGCTTATATAGCCAACGGCAAAAAAGGGTTTTAACTGCAATGATGTAAGCGCAGTTAAAACCCTTTTTTTTACCTTACGCTTTACTTTTTAGCTGTGCTTGTAAGCGATCAAAGGCCATTTTTAATTTGCCCGTTTGCGTATAAAGTAATTTATACTTCTTTTTAACCAGCTCTAACTCTTCTGTTAAACGTTTATTGTCCGCTTTTAAATCTTCATTTTCTTGTGCAAAATCAAAGCCTAAATCCATACCGGCAATTTCGGCTTCTAAGCCTGATAAGTCCTGCTCATCGCCAGTAAAAATTAACGAATCACTCGCGTCACTATCATCTTCACTAGCGATCGAAGGATCGTCTGCTTTTTCAGGCGCTTCTATTCCTACTTGCGGAACGCCTAACATGCCTTGATCTAAGATTTCAGCATCGATGCCATTTTTTATTAATACAAATGCCGCCGCCATGCTAATTTTCCCATCAGCACAAATAAGGATAATTTTTTTCGACTCTGTCGCTAAATCCTTGAGAGACATACGCATAGAGAAGAAAGGAATATTCTGACTCCCTTCTACATGATTAATACCATACTCTTCAGGTCCCCGAATATCCACCATGATAGCCTCAGAGTTTTCATACTCAGCTAACGCTTCCTTATAGTTCACATAATCCAGCACTGGCTCCTTAATCACCTTATTGAAACACTCTTTATCAATCCGTGACAACAGCATATCCGTCATCGCGGTCACAGTCATACTTCTGGGTTCGTCAGAGAGTAATGAATCCTCGCCAAAGGTTTCATTCCTGCGTAATTCCAATAGTTTTATTTCTTTTGCACGCGCTGAAGCTTTACGACTTAATGCGCAGCGTCCTTTCTTAATAAGATAATAATACTCGCCCTCATCTCCCTGCTGAAAGACCACCTCGCCTTTTTTAACCTCAACATCCTCTAAGCGCATTAACACTTTCTGCAAATTCATCGGAGGCAAGCGCTGAAAAATAGGTGACTTCAATAAGGCGGACATCCAGTCCCCTGTCCCTTCATTATCGTCATTCCCTTCATCTTCTACCATATAAGCAACCTCTTCCTCTTCTTGTTCCTGCTGTTCAAATGCATTGAGCGGTACGCCGATATAGACAATATTCTTAACTGCTCGTGCTGAAATTTGTCTGGGAAACTGATGTGCTAATGCAAATTTGGCGGAGTCAGTTCCTGCAATAATCGACTCCGTTTGAAACTCATCCGACTCTAGTGATAACTCTCCGTCAATCAAGTAAAGGAATGAATTAGGCACATCCCCTTGTTTAAATAACAAACTCCCTTTAGGTCTTTCCTCTAAAAGCATATTGGCACATAAAGCATCATATTGCCGCGCAGGCATTGTCTCTAGTGGAAATAATTTACGCAATGCTATGCCATCTTCTGAATTAGGGTCTACAGCCATAGGCCTTCTCTATATGTTGATTTTAGGATATTGATTAATTATAGATTTCAATTCTATTTTGTACCAGTGAATATTTATACTTAGCTATTTTAAGACTTTCTAAATTCGCGCCTCACCAAGCATACTGACTTAGTGTAAAATAATGAAATTATTACCAATAACCGCCCTAAAATAATCTGTATGTCGCAGCCCGAAAAACAATTTATTCCGCTGAATATCGCCATCTTAACCATTTCTGATACACGCGGCGAAGCAGAGGATCGTTCTGGCAAGTTGCTGGTTGAAAAGCTACAAGCGGCAGGACATATTTTATTTGCTAAAAACATTGTTAAAGATGATATTTACCAAATTCGCGCCACGGTTTCTCAGTGGGTTGCAGAACCACAAGTCAATGTCATTATCAGCACAGGCGGCACAGGTGTCACGGGCAGAGATGGCACGCCCGAAGCAGTAGAGCCTCTATTAGATAAAACCTTAGCAGGTTTTGGTGAAGTCTTTAGAATGCTCTCTTATCAAGATATAAAAACCTCAACTATTCAGTCTCGCGCCATTGCTGGGGTCGCTAATGCCACCTATATTTTTTGTTTACCAGGTTCAGCTAATGCCTGTGCTACTGCATGGGATAGTCTGATCAGCGAACAACTAGACTTTACCACCAAACCTTGTAACTTGGTACAGCTTATGCCACGCCTATTGGAAAAATAATGCACCCCACCTTTTTATTTTTAAGCGCGCTAAGTGCTTTTTTCGCCGTTGCCTTTGGTGCTTTTGGGGCACATGCCTTAAAAACTATATTAAGCCCTGATATGCTTGCCGTGTATAAAACGGCAGTGACGTATCAAATGTGGCATGCGCTAGGCTTAGGCTTAATATCCTTATTAAGATATCAGCACCCGCAATCTAGCTTAATCAAATATGCGGGATGGTTAATGTTTAGCGGTATCTTATTATTTTCAGGTAGCTTATATAGTTTAAGTCTATCAGGCATACGCTGGTTAGGTATGATTACGCCATTAGGGGGAGTCTGCTTTTTAAGCGCATGGCTACTCTTAATGATTTTTGTATGGCGTAATAAAACCATAATGCAACAATAAACACCTATACAAGCTAAACGATGAAACTGAACGAAAATCCACCCAAAACGCGTTTTTGACTCCAGTTTTTGAACACTTTTACAGCTTTTTAAACCACCTTTTCCATTATTTTGACGGTATTTAAACCGTCACACGAGTATAAATAGATGTCAGAAATAAGCCCCCAAACGATTTATCTTAAAGATTATCAAGCCCCTGCCTATTTTATTGAAACGGTTGATTTAAACTTTATACTAGCAGCAGAGCATACCCGCGTTGTTTCTCGTATGACGCTGACGCATAACCCAGACAACCCCGAAAAACATGCGCCCCTAGTCTTACTCGGAGAGCAACTCACCTTAGTCAGTATTGCCTTAGACGGCGTGGCACTGACAGAGCATCATTACCAATTAACGACTGAATCGCTCACCATTAAAGATATTCCGCAAAATACGACCTTTACTTTATCCATAGAAAACACCATTAATCCTAAGGAAAATAGTGCATTAGAGGGCTTATACGTCTCTAATGAAATGCTTTGCACTCAATGTGAAGCAGAAGGTTTTAGAAAAATTACTTATTTTCTGGATCGCCCTGATATTATGAGTCGCTTTACCACCACACTGGTTGCCGATAAGACGCTTTATCCTGTGCTACTTTCCAATGGTAATAAAGTTGCGACAGGTGAGCTGACTGAAAATCGTCACTGGGTGACTTGGGAAGATCCTTTCAAAAAGCCTTGTTATTTATTTGCCTTAGTTGCAGGTCAACTGGAATGCATAGAAGACCATTTCACCACCATAAGTGGTCGTGAAATTAGCCTACAAATTTATGTGGAAGCGCATGATGTGGATAAATGTGACCACGCCATGCAATCGCTTAAAAATGCCATGCGCTGGGACGAAGAAGTCTACGGGCGTGAATATGATTTAGATTTATATATGATTGTTGCCGTGGGTCATTTCAATATGGGCGCAATGGAAAACAAAGGGCTGAATATTTTTAATACCAAGTTTGTACTAGCAAGGCCTGATACCGCTACCGATATGGATTATGAGCATATCGAAGGGGTAATTGGGCATGAGTACTTTCATAACTGGACGGGCAATCGTATTACTTGCCGTGATTGGTTTCAATTAAGCTTAAAAGAAGGCTTTACCGTCTTTCGTGATCAAGAATTTACTGCAGACCGTACTTCTAAAGCGGTTAAGCGTATTGATGATGTGAATATGTTACGTACGCGCCAATTTGCCGAAGATACAGGACCTTTAGCGCACCCTATCCGCCCAGCAGCTTATATCGAAATTAATAACTTCTACACCTTAACCGTGTATGAAAAAGGCGCAGAAGTGGTACGTATGCTGCACACCTTATTAGGCGCAGAAAGCTTTTATAAAGGAGCGGGGTTATATTTTCAGCGCCATGATGGGCAAGCGGTCACCTGTGAGCATTTTATACTTGCCATGGAACAGGCTAATGATAAGGATTTAAGCCAGTTTAGACGTTGGTATTCACAAGCAGGCACGCCCACACTAACAGTAGAGCAAAACTTTGATGCTGTTAAGCAATCACTTACCTTAACGCTTAGCCAAAATATTCCCACACAAAATAAAGCCTCTATCTTGCATATTCCTGTCAAAGTTGCCTTATTTGATCAACAGGGATTACCACTAAGCCCTATTATTGCGAATACAAGCAGCAATGATAATGAAGTCATTCTGGAATTAAAATCAGCGACCCAAAGCTTTGTCTTTGAAAACCTAAAGAGTGCACCTGTCGTGTCTCTATTACGCGGATTTTCAGCCCCCGTTAAAATAAAAATGCAACGCCCACTCAGTGAGCTAGCCTTTTTATTGCAATACGATAATGATAGCTTTAACCGCTGGGAAGCAGGACAGCAACTCAGTGTGGCAATCATCTTTGATTTAATCAGCGCGATTAAACAAGGGCAAGCACTGAGCATGCCGAGTATTTTAGTCGCTAGCTTTAAAGCCGTATTAGCTAAATCTTGGGATGATTTAGCTTATTTAGCATGCTTACTTTCGCTACCTGCCGAAAGCTATATTGCTGAATTAATGGATGTTGTCGATGTTAACGCGATCCATCAAGCGCGCCAATTTGTCAAACGCCAGCTAGCAGAACAACTCAGTGAACAGTTTCAGGCTTTATATGCTGATAATCACCAAGCGGCAACCAGAAAACTAGATGCTATCTCGATTGCCAAGCGTAAAATTAAAAATGTCTGTTTAGATTATTTATCCCAATTAGACAATCAGCAAAGCCACCAATTAGCCAATCAGCAATTTGCCGACGCACAAACGATGACTGATCAAATTGCCGCACTAGGCGCGATTGTCAACAGTCAAAACCCTGCTAAAAAAGATAGCTTACAAGCGTTTTATCAGCAATGGCAAGATGAAGCTTTAGTAATTGATAAATGGTTTATCCTGCAAGCCTCTAGCTCACAGCCTAAAACCTTTAGCGTTGTACAAGACCTATTGCAGCATAGTGCCTTTGAGCTCAAAAACCCTAACCGAGTACGTGCCTTAGTCGGTGCGTTTAGTCAGGCAAATCCATTGCATTACCATGCCGAAAATGGCGAAGGCTATCAATTTTTAGCCGATCAAGTGCTTGCCTTAAACACCCTAAACCCACAAGTTGCATCCCGCATGGTCGGTGCTTTAACCCAATGGCGACGCTTTGATAGACAGCGCCAAGAATTAATGAAACAACAATTAGAACGCATTATTAATACTCCAGATATTTCTAAAGATGTATTTGAGATTGCGAGTAAGAGCCTGGACTAGAGGATTCGTAAAAATAATCATACCCAAATATCATGATTTGCGTAGGATGGGTAGAGCGTCTTTTTGCGAAACCCATCATTTTTATGCGCAAAAGTGATGGGTTTCACTGCGTGCCTAAAAAGACATGCCGTACGCTCTACCCATCCTACAAGTTATTTTTCAACAAATGGGTAGATTTATTTTTATAAAGTCCCTTAATGGAATAACCTCATCATGAAACTACTCCCCAAACTGAGCATTGCCCTCGTCATTCTACTTGGGCTGATTTATTTTGCCGCTCATTTTTTATTAGAATCATGGTGGTTTAGCTCCTTAAGGTTAGGTGTTTATTTCCAACTGCGTGAAAGCTATGAATGGCAAGTCAAAAGCATTACAACAGTCTTTTTAACGCTGATTGTTTATCTGAATTTTATCTATGTTCCTCGTGCCTTAAATTTTTCAGATGAACAAAAAAAACTGGGTTTAATCGGCTTCCTACTACGCCATAAAAAACTCTTGGGGCTGCTTGCCTTTTTAGCCAGTATTCCTTTATTAATCCCCATTTATGCTCACTGGGAAGACTTCTTATTATATTTCTATGCTGCTCCTTCTGAACTAACCGATCCTGTATACGGTAGAGATATTAGCTTTTACCTATTTGCCTACCCTGTTTATAGCTTAGTTCAAAATAGTTTATTTTTATTCCTGCTGTTAATACTCGCTTTAGTCAGTTTTTTATATTTTACAGCGCATAAAGCGAACCCCGACTCAGAAGATAGCCTACCCAGAGCCGCAAAATTACACCTTGCCTCATTAATTGTTGGCTTAATCGTATTACATGCTTGGTCTATCGACTTAGAGCGCATAGGTTTACTGTACGAAGACCGACACCTCCCCGTCTTTTATGGCCCTGGCTTTGTGGAAATGAACTACGGTTTACCGCTGATTTGGATTAGCTTTTTAGTCTTTCTGAGCTTTTCAGCCACGATACTTTACAGCCTGTATTTCACCCGCAAATATCAACTAATCCTTATACTGGGTGCTGCTTATATCAGTGTCATAGGGCTTAAGCACCTGGATTTTATTCCTAATATACTAGATGAATATTATGTCAACCCTAACCCTGTTAAGGCTGATGGTAAAAACATTCAACATCATATTAAAGCCACCTCTGATGCGTTTAATTTATCAGAAGTCAAAACCATAGACTACGCGCTAACCCCTACGCTAAGCCGTACAAACTTTAGCGAAATTCAAAAAGAACTCAGCAATATTCCTTTATGGGATGATGATTTAATCTTACCTGTTTTTGAACAATTACAAAGTATCCGCCCTTATTTTAGTTTTTATCAACTAGCGGTAGATCGATATGACTTAAACGGGGAAAATAGACAGGTTAATATTGCCGCACGTGAATTAGATTACCCCAATATTCCAGACAGTGCTAAGAACTGGCGTAATCAGCATTTAGTTTACACGCATGGCTATGGCATGGTGATGTCACCGTCGAACCAAGATGCCAGCCAGCCTATGCAATGGCTATTACAAAATTTTGGACAAACCACCGAATTTGATCAATTAAAAATTGACCAGCCTGAAATTTTCTATGGCTTAGCAGATTACAGCTATGCGATTGTCCCCAATAAAGAAGCGTTAAAAGTGGGCGACAATACTGCAGGGGATATGAAAACAGATTACGCAGGTTCTGGCGGTCTACCGATTTCTAGCTTATTTAACAAAGCCGTGCTTGCCACTTTTTTTAAAGACCAGCGTATTTTCTTTTCCGCAGGTATTACCGATAAAAGCCGTGTGCTTGTACGGCGTAATATTATCAAGCGCATTCAATCCATTGCACCATTTTTAGTCTTAGGTCATGAGCCTTATCCTATTATTGTGAATCACAAAATTTATTGGATTGTGGATGCCTTTACTCACTCGGATAAATACCCTTTAGTAGAGCCACGACGCTTAAGCAAAAGCACTCATAAAGGCGCAGCGTTTAACTACGCGAGAAACTCTGTCAAAATCATTGTCGATGCTTATACAGGAGCGGTTGATTTTTATATCGTGGATGAGCAAGACCCGATTGTGAATACTTACCGTAATATGTACCCCAGCTTATTTAAAACATTAGCGGATATACAGATGCCCTTTATTAGGCACTTTAGTTATCCAAAAGAATGGTTTGCTTTACAAATGGATTTATATGCGCGCTTTCACCAGAAAAATCCAGAAGTTTTTTATCAACAAAGTGAAGACTTAGAACTGGCTACTATGGATGGTAAGACAGTAGACCCTTATTATTTAACGATAGATGTAGATGAGGATCAAAGCTCTTTAATTAAAGACCAACGTAAATTTATTCTGGTCAGCCCTATGTCGCCAATCAATCGCGATAATTTAGATTCAATTGCGATTGCGGGTTGCCTAGCAGCAGAGCATTGTATGCAACATTACCAAGAAGATATTTATGTGTATAAATTTTCCAATAACATACAAGTGGAAGGGCCCGCGCAAATCAGTGCCTTAATCAATCAAAACCCCGATATCTCTGCGCAATTAACCCTATGGAATCAGCATGGCTCTAAAGTCATTCGTGGGCGTATTGTGATTATCCCTATTGAGCATTCTTTATTATATATTCAGCCACTTTATCTCGCCGCGAAATCTGCGACAGGTTTTCCGACCTTAGCAAAAGTCATCATGGTGATCAACCAGCAATCAGTGATAGCCGATACTGTAGAGCAAGCTTTTGCATTATTGCAAAAGAAATTGCTAGCACCTCAGAATGGAGGTGTTTCAAGCAATAAGCGATATTAAAGGCTATGATAATTAAGTCAAAGTAAAAATATAGGGTGTGTTAAGACATGAAACGCACCCTTTGGGTGCTTGATGCGTATTCTATTGTCAACACATCCTATCTCAAAACCCTTAACTTAAAAGCAGAAGGCTTTAAGCACTATACATATCTTACCCTAGCAACACTCTTACTTATTTCCCATCGAATGACCACGCCCCTTGCTTAAACTCTCGCCTAAGCGACGTTAAGAACTCCTCAGCCTAGCGCATCAATCACCGAATAAGACTCATCTTTAAAATCCCCCTTTCTTTTAATATATTAGCTAATATTTGTGCTTTTGACCTTTTTTAAAGGTGAGTTATAATTATCACAGTTTTAAAAAAAACGGAGACTCTCTATTGCATTTTATGAAGTATTATGAATGTTCTTTACATTACTTTATGTATGCGTAAACTACCCTTAAAGTAGTGCGTTTATTCGCTATCCATTTAAACTTTAAGCATATCCACAGCATGTACGCCTCATGCGAAGCATTGCAGACCTTAACGATTTAGGTGCAGGTGACTAAAATGAAAACATTTGACGTATTTATTAACGGCATACAAAAAAAACGCTTAAGTGAGCGCGAGCAAATTAAACAAGATTTAATGCGCCGTATGAAAATTAAGGATGCGCGAGCTGAGCAGCTATTAAACGCTTCTAGCACTCGTATTGCGCATAATATTTCAGAAGAAGAGGCTCAACGCTACCAAAAAGGATTACAAGTAATAGGGATTATTTGCCTTTATATGCCCTCTGCGCACTCAGCAATTAAATTAGATTTACATCAAATGGTAGAGGAAAAGCCAGATGATAACGATATACTCTCTCACTGCCCTAATTGTGAGGAGATGTTTCCAGAAGCAGCAGAACTACCGCCTGAAAAGTGTGGTGGATGTGGCGTTATTATCCACAAATTTCTAGCAATAAAGGCAATAGAAGAGGAGCGCGAGCAAAAGCGCCTCGCAGAAAAATCAGATATTAAAAAGCAGTTACTACAAAGCCAAGGTATTAAAGACACACTAGAACAACAAGGACGTGACGAGCTAATAGAAGCAAGACGCAAAAAACAATTAGAGAATGAAGTTAAAAAAGAACTCTCTATACGTCAGAACCATAAGCAACATATGCTTGCGGCCAGTGTGGTATTAATCGGGGCACTTGCTACCGGAGGATATATTTATTCTAATCCAGCCGATAGCGCTACCGTTAGCGAAGAAAATAATACCGAGCTGGTATTAAGTGAGCCTCTCAGCTCTCAAGAATCGTTAGCGGCCACACATGAAAAAGCAACTAAAGCACTCGGCTCATTTGGGATGGACTCTGCATCAATGACAGGTTCTAGTCACAATATATTGGCAGAGGGCGGTCAAACAACAACGGTCGCTATTGAGCCAATAAAGTTTTCCGCGCTATTATTTGATGAAAAACTCAATAAACAAACCTGGGATCATTTTTTGGCGCAACAGGTTGCTGTACTAATAGAGCAAGGTGAAGAGGCTAGAGCCTTGCAATTAAGTCGCCATATTAGTGATACAAAAATTTATATTGATAGCTTAGGACAACTACTTGTTGCGACCGATGAAGAAAGCCTGCAAACCAAGGTTGCAATTGCCATTGAAGCTAAAATTACTCCCCTAGCCGTCAGGCAAAAAATTCAATTCTTGGCACAAGCGAGCGTCTACCAATATAAAGCAAATAAAAACAGTGCCTTTATTGAGCATGCTACCCAGCTTAGAGGCTCTCTTAGCGCACCGGAAGAACAGCTAGAAGCCATTTTATACTTAGGCGTTGCTCATGTTCAGATGGCTAATATGGATGCAGCAAACCTATATTTTTCTAAAATCAATAGCTTATTAGCAAAGGTTTCTACGCCAGACAAGAAAATACACTCACGTATCCTTATTGCAAAATCGTATAAAGACGCGGGTAGCGAAGCCAGTGCCTTACAGTGGCTAGCAAGTACCCAGAAGCTTGTCACAGAAGCAAGCCCTGCCAGCTATACTGAATTAGTGATGGCGTATGCTTATTTAGGCCAGCTAGACACAACGGCACGCATGATCTTGGCATCACCTGCCGAGCTTGCTGATAATGATTTATTTTATCAAGCCGTGCAAGTTTTTGTGGATGTAGGAAACCCTGAGCAAGCAGAAAATTTAGTCGCTTATATGCAAGAAAGTGACTTTAAAGCTTCATCGTATATGGTAATGTCTAGGGATAGGCAAAAAAATTCAGCTTATTTAATGTCTACGGAGCAATTAATCAGTCAAGAAATGAGCGAGAGCTTAAACCAAGCGATTATGACCAGTCACCTAGCTTTTCATTATTCTGCACAGAAAAATACTCAAAAAACAAAAGCTTTATATCCGTTAACGACGGAATATCTCAAAACAATCCCTGCATCGACTGAAAAGGATAAGGCTTTAGCGATTATTGCAACAAATTATGCACACACGCTAGACCCTAGCTATTCCAAAAACTTGCTCAATGAGATTCAGTCACCGACCATTAAATCTAATGTTAATTTAGAAATCAGTAAGGCTCTGCAGGTTGCTGCATTGATTAATTAGAGTGATTGATCAGTCATTTAAGGTGGACACTGCTTCCACCTTAAATGGCTGATCGTTCAATTTAACGCCCCCCCCCTTAGAAACGCCTCATGGCACAGCCTATTACTTATTACATGAGTCATTCAGCTAAAACTAAGTGAGCCATCAGCTACCTTGCATATACTTAAAAAATCTTGCTTTTTTGTTCTACATAGGCATACACTGTAATTTGTGTTTTTATTATAATGAGAAAAATTAACAGTACTTATATTTTTATAAGGTTTATTTTACGAGGTAGATACTAATGAAAATTGCTAACATTTGTCTTACCCTTTTCACGCTTTTTCCATTCAGCACTACGCTTGCAGTAGAAAATAATGCGAGTTATGACAACTCTGGCTTATTAATGATTAAAGAGATCCGCATTAACGGGCAAAGTTTTCGTGCCAGCTTACAAAATCTGGGCGATTTTAAATTTAAAGTACAATC
>WTCM01000221.1 GCA_013138595.1 Methyloprofundus sp.
CCTTTGAGTTCGCGCATTAACTCAATCACATTGGCGTATTTCCTTTGATAAGTCTTGCTTTCTAGCTGTATATTGCTAAAACCTGCGGCTATTAATTTCTGCTGTAAGGTCTCTAAATGGCAAAACTCATTTACATGCGGGGAATCATCCACTTCAGCCCAAGCTGCTTTTAATTCACATAAAGCACTAGAGCCAAAGGTGGAAAAAACAAATTGCCCCTCTTTCCGTAAAATACGTTGCACATCGGCAAATAACTCTTCTATACCTAAACACCATTGCAAGGCTAAGTTGGAGACTAAACCGTCCATACTTTGTGTGGCAAAAGGCAGTTGCTCTGCATCGGCACAGACTAATGCGACACGATTATCGGCTAAGCGTTGTTGAGTTTTTAATAACATCGGTAGCGCTATATCCAGAGCGATGATATTTTTTAATAAGGCTCTTTCTTTGAGTTGCTCAGTAAAAAAACCTGTGCCACAGCCTATATCTAAGACTAAGGCATCAGGTGTTAAAGAGACTTTTGTTAATAACTCACGTCCTACTTTGCGCTGTAAACTTGCCATCGCATCATAACTTTGTGAAGCATTAGCAAAAGACTGCCTGATTTGTTGCTTATCCAATATCAGTGCTGCCATTAAGCCTGACTCCCTGATATAAATGCTTGTATTCTTGTCACTAATTCAGTTTCATCGGTAATAAAGGGAATATGCCCTGCGCTTGCCATTTTATGTAGTTGTAACATGGGTTGTAAGGCTTTGCACTGCTCGCCGACTTGAATCGGGATTAAGGTATCTTGCCCGCCTAAAATCATTAGCATCGGTAGCTGCAATTGACTTAATACTTCGCGTTGATCCACAGTTTGTAAAATAGCCAAGCCACTGAGTAATACCTCTGACTCTGCGACAGCACATTCTTGTAGCGATTCTTTGACTAATTTTAAACTCGCACGTGCTTCTGCTGTGCCTTGAATCTGTAAGCTCATAAAACGCAACAAAGTACGCGCGCTGTTTTCTTGTAATTGTTCGGCAAAGCTTTGTAAATTCTGCGCAGAAACACCTGCCCATGTGGCTGTTTTAACAAACACAGGATTACTGGCAACCAAGACAAGTGACTTAATACGCTGGGAATATTTTTCCGCTAAACGTAATGCAACACTGCCACCGAGTGACCAGCCTATCAGCGTACAAGCTTGTTCGGGAAGCTCTGCGGCAATCGCATCGACGATGCTTTCTAAGGTATAAGGCTGTATGCTTGCGCTTAAGCCATGTCCAGGTAAATCCAAACAGATCACTTGCTGATCCACCGCTAAAGCTTGGGCAAATTTGCGCCATACGCCTGTGTGCATTGCCCAGCCATGTAGCATAACAACTGGCTCACCTTGCCCATAAATTTCTTTGTGTAAATGGCTCATTGTGGCATCGTTTCTAAGGCAGTTAATAATTGATCAATATGTTGTTCTTCATGTAAAGCAGAAAAGGTAATACGTAAACGCGCACTGCCTTGTGGCACAGTCGGTGGGCGTATTGCGCCAACCCATAAGCCTTGTTGCAATAAATAGTCACTTGCCTGTATGGCTTTTTCACTACTGCCTAAGACTATCGGTTGAATCGCGGATTGAGAGGGCATTAATGATAAATCGAGTTGCTTTGCACCTGTTTGAAATCTAGCAATTAAGCTTTGTAATTTTTCTCTACGCCATTGATCGTGTATCACGCGTTGTAAACTGGCGCGTGTTGCGGCGGCAATTGCAGGGGGCAATGCAGTAGTATAAATATACGTTCGTGCTGTTTGAATAAGGCTTTCTATCATGACTTCTGAGCCTGCGACAAACGCGCCACTCGTGCCAAAAGCTTTGCCTAATGTGCCGACTAATAGAGGCACTTGCTGTTGGCTTAATTGGCATTGCTCAACTAAACCCGCGCCTGTTTTCCCTAGAACACCAAAACCATGCGCATCATCGACCATTAAATAACTATCGCTCTGCTCTGCAATATCAGCAAGACCTGTTAAATCTGCACAATCACCGTCCATACTAAACACCGCATCAGTGATAATCATTGCTTGTTGTTCAGCGCCCTGCCCTTGCATTTTGATTTGTAAATTGCCTAAATCATTATGTAAGTAACGTTTGAATTTTGCACCTGATAATAAGCCGCCATCTAATAAAGAAGCATGATTCAGCTTATCTTCGTAGACCACATCGCCTTTATTCATTAAGCCTGCAATCACACCTAGATTTGCCATATAGCCTGTCGAAAATAACAAGGCACGATCACGCCCTGTAAAGTCGGCAAGCTCTTCTTCTAAGGCTTGATGTTCACGGCTATGTCCACATACTAAATGCGCCGCGCCACTGCCTACACCATATTGATCTGCGGCTTGTTTAAAGGCGGTAACTAGCTCGGGATGACTTGCTAAACCTAGATAATCATTACTGCAAAAATTGAGTAATTTTTGTCCTGCGACTTGTAGGTAAATACCTTGGGCTGAGTCGGTGGTTTTTCTACGTCGGTATAGCTTTGCTTGTTTTAAGGATTCAAGCTTAGTGGGTAAATCAGTTGGTTTCACTGCTGTTTTTTATGCTGTAGATGTGGATTTATCCGCACAGTGTGTGCTAAAGGAGATATGAAAGTAGTGTAGGATGGGCAAAGAGGCTTTATCTCGTGTCCATCAAGTGCAAGCTCTATAAAGATGGGCACGTCGTGCCTCCTTTGCCCATCCTACAAAATATGACATTAGCTGTCATTCACGACAGCATTGCTCGGCTTGCCAACAATCATATTCTGCTTGTTGATTGACCCAACTTTCAGCTGAGGTACTAAATTATTCCGTGTAACTAGAACCCCCTGAATACACCCCTAAACGGTCAAATAAAGCAACATCATGGTTAGTCATTGGGTTATCAGTGGTTAATAATTTATCCCCATAGAAAATAGAATTCGCACCTGATAAAAAGCATAAGGCTTGCATTTCATCGGACATATCAGCACGCCCTGCCGATAATCTAACCCGAGATTCTGGCATTAAGATACGTGCAATCGCAACCATACGAATAAAAGTCAAAGGATCTAGTTCTTCTGCCCCCATTAAGGGCGTGCCTTCTACTTGCACTAGCATATTAATCGGCACACTTTCGGGGTGTCTAGGTAAATTAGCTAGTTCAATTAATAAATTAGCACGGTCTTTATCAGACTCTCCCATCCCCACGATACCGCCACAACAAACGTTAATCCCTGCGTCACGCACGCGCTCTAAGGTATCTAAACGATCTTGATAAGTTCGTGTAGTAATCACTTCTGAATAATAATCTTCCGAGGTATCAAGATTATGGTTGTAATAATCTAAGCCGCCTTCTTTTAACGTTTGCGTCTGCTGATCCGTTAGCATTCCCAACGTCACACAGGTTTCCATGCCCATCGCTTTAACACCTTGTACCATTTCTACCACGCGCTCTATATCTTTATCTTTAGGGCTGCGCCATGCTGCGCCCATGCAAAAACGTGATGCGCCTTGGTCTTTTGCTTGTTGTGCTGATTTTAAAACCTCATCTACAGGCATTAAGGCTTCTGACTCTAAGTCCGCATCATATCGCGCACTTTGTGGACAGTACCCACAATCTTCTGAGCAAGAACCTGTTTTAATACTTAACAAGCTGCTGATTTGAATTTCATTAGGGTCAAAATGCGCTCTGTGTACGACTTGTGCTTGGAAAAGCAAGTTATTGAAAGGCATTTTAAATAAAGCAAGTACTTCATCTAGTTGCCAATCATGGCGTAAGATGGAATCTATATTAAGTGGGACGGCTGACATTGATAAATCTCCATGGATGGGGGATTGATTTTGTTATATTTCGTTTTCACACGGGAAAACACCAAACAACTTAAGCAACCGTAGGATGGGCAAAGGGATTTTATCCCGTGCCCATCTAATAATACCGCATAAAAGATGGGCACGAAAAAGCCCTTTGCCCATCCTACGCATAATATTTTCATAGCTTCTAAATTAAGAAACTAATCAACCTAATTGGCTAAAATGGTAAACAACTGGATTGATATTATACAATATAGTTTGCTTCCGCCTAACTGTATCTTATGTGGAGGTCGAGGCTTAGCTTATATGGACTTATGCCAGCCTTGCTACCACTCGCTTGTACGCGTGGGAAGTCATTGTATTTGCTGTGCAAGTCACTTTGATAATACAGATTTAAATTTACAGCTTTGCGGTGATTGCTTAAAAAATTCTCCTAATTTTGATAAAACCTATGCTCCTTATAGCCATCAAGATGCGCTACGTTATTTGATTAACCGTTGTAAGTTTAATGGAGAATATAAATATTCACGGCTATTGGGCTTATTATTAGCCGATTATCTGCGTGATTATGCAGAGCTGCCTGAGCTGATCATGCCTGTTCCGCTGCACCCTAAGCGTTATCGGCAAAGAGGTTTTAATCAAACTTTGGAAATAGCGAAGGTTATTAGCAAAAAATTAGCGATTCCTATTGATAATACTTCCTGCTTACATATTAAAAATACGGCACATCAAGTGTCTTTAAGCGCAAAACAGCGGCATAAGAATATTAAAAATGCCTTTGCGTTAGCGGCGATTCCAGTGGCTCAGCATATTGCTATTTTGGATGATGTGATGACTACGGGTGCGACAGTCAATGAAATGGCGAGAATTTTAAAAGTGGCGGGGGTGCAGCGGGTAGATGTTTGGGTTTGTGCGCGGGCTTAATGATAAATATTTAATAATTTATTGCTTAGTGCAAAGCATAGCTTTACACTAAGCAAGAAATTATTAAGGGAGAAAAGAAAAGTGAGACCTCACAAATGATAAAGGGGTTTTTAAATAACTCCTTAGAAGACTTATATTATGATGATCAAAGTAAAGGCTTGAATAGTGATCATTTAAAAAAATTAACAAGAATATTAGATAGGTTAGACGCATCTGAAAGCATTGTAGATATGAATTACCCTGGTTCTGACTTACATAAATTAGAGCCTAAAAAAGATAAACGATGGGCTGTCAGCGTAAATGGTAATTGGCGCATCACATTTATATTTAAAGATGGAAATGCTTACGAAGTAAATTATTGCGATTACCACTAAAGCACTGATAGATGATTATGAGAAAAAGAAATAGACCCCCAATCCACCCAGGAGAAATCATAAAATATGATTATCTTGAACCTTTGTCGCTATCTGTTACAGAATTAGCAAAACACTTACATACCTCTAGGGTGACAGCTTCAAATATTGTCAATACCCATGCGCCAGTGACTGCTGATATGGCATTACGCTTAGCAAAGGCTTTTAATACATCTGCAGAACTTTGGCTAGGCTTACAAAAACAATATGACCTATGGCATGCCGAACATGATTCTGATGAATGGCAACAGGCTAGTATTCTTCCCATATTATCCCACCACATCACTCCTGCCTAAACGCCTACTAGCTAAATTCACTCTCTTAGCGCATTTTCATATTTAACATTTCGAAACAAGCGAAAGTGCGCTAAACTTTACACCGACGCTCAATCACTTCAACCGTCCTAGTTAAAGCCCCTTTATTCTTTTCAACAAAAGCATTAGCCGCCGTGACTAATTGCTGTTTTGCCTCTGGCTGACTGAGTATTAAACTAACCGCCTGTATTATTTCATCCGTATCAGCACACTGAATGGCTCCTTTAGCCGCCAATATTTGCTGTGCTAATAGCTCAGAATTTTTCATATAAGGGCCAAATAAAACGGGTATATCTAATAAAATTGGCTCAAAAATATTATGCCCGCCTATAGGAACCATACTTCCTGCCACAAAGCTACAATCAGCAAGTGCGTACATTTGCTTGAGTTCGCCAATAGTATCTACTAAAAAAATATCGGTAGCATCTGTACAAGCTTTATTTTCTGTACGCTTAAGTACCGTTAAATTATTCGCGTCACAGAGCTTAACAATTTCATCAGTACGTTTAGGCTGACGTGGCACAAGTATTAATAAAAGCGTGGGAAACTGTTGTTTTAATTGTTGATAAGCGGCTAAAAACAGCTCTTCTTCACCTTGATGGGTACTGCCCACAACAAAAATTAAACGCTGTGGAAATAACTCCGCTTTCATTTGTGGCGCTAACTCTTTAACTGCGATAGGGATTTCCATATCTAATTTGATATTACCAGTGACACTGATCATATCGGTACTCGCCCCTATTTGCTGATAACGCTCCGCATCTAGCTCAGTTTGTACCAGTATGCCATCTATGCCCGAAAATACCTGAGTAAGAAAAGGTTTAAAGCGCAAATATCCCTGAGTAGACTTTTCGGATAATCGGGCATTAACAATAAATAAAGGCACTGATTTTTTGGTGCAATATGAAAACAAGACAGGCCAGATTTCCGTTTCCATAATAATCGCAAGTTTAGGCTGAAAATGCTTTAAAAATCGACTAAGGCCTGTGGGTATATCTAACGGCAAGTAAACATGATCAACACGCTCGCCGAATAAAGCTTGCACACGGCGATAACCTGGTTCGGTGCTGGTGGTAAATAAAACGGGGTAGGCGCAATGCTCAAGAAAATAATTAACCAAAACATTAGCAGCCTCCACTTCACCTACAGAAGCGGCATGTACCCAAATCACATTTTGTTTATGTTGCTGCTGGTAAAAACCTAAGTATTCTTTCCAGCGCAGATGATAATCTGGCTTTTTGATACCACGAAGTGTGTGAAAGACTGCCCAGACAGGCAATAATAAATAGAACAATGCCACATAGACATAATACATAGTATAAAAACCACGTTGAAGAAAAATAAATACAATAGAGATAAAGCAATCGGGCGATATACTTTAATAATACAAACGGCTAGCGCATCATAAGCAGCAATGCTTATTTCCACACTCAAAATAATTTTAAAGCTAAAACACTACTACAGCATTGCACTCTATCAGTGTTGTTAAAACTCATCACACAAAATAGGGCATAGTCTAAAGAGACTGTGGAAATAAGTAGGGTATGCAGCGCATACCTGCCACCGAGTAAAGGTACGCGGTGCGTACCCTACTCATGACCTCCAACCTACGTATTTGCTTTACAGTATCTAAAGCCTACGCCCCAAATTATCGCTTTTTAAAGATTAGTCTTCAGCAAGCACCTGAACATTAACGGTAACAGTAATGTCAGTATGAAGATTAACATCAATCTCATAATCGCCCACTTGACGAATAATGCCTTCAGGTAAACGTACTTCGCTTTTGCTAACTTCTGCACCAGCAGCCGTCATTGCATCAGCAACGTCTTGTGTCCCTACAGATCCGAATAACTTACCTTCTTCACCTGCTTTATGCGTAATCTTAACTTCGATTTTGCTTAGTGCATCTGCTCTTGTTTGTGCTGCTGCAAGTTTAACTGCCGCTGCTTTTTCAAGCTCTGCTCTACGCGATTCGAATTCAGCAATTTTTTCTTTCGTTGCCATCACCGCTTTACGGTGTGGCACTAGGAAATTTCTTGCGTATCCTGATTTCACATTTACTTTATCGCCTAGATCACCTAGGTTTACAACTTTCTCAAGAAGGATAACTTCCATCTTTAAATCCTCATAGTTATCGGCGTACCGACCCCATCACAGCTCTTATGAACTGGAGGGTTTTGTTATGTTTTTTCGTAAATTCAGCCATGTATCGCTCACGCCCATAAAAATGACCAGTAGCATCACAAAGGGAATCCCAGCGAGGGTCAGAAGCACGAGCATGGTATAAAAAAAAGGGATTAAAAAGCGTTTTGCTGCTGTTCCTGATAATAGAGTATGTACAACGGCTATTCCAACAAAAACATAAGCCATTAATAAAACAATACTAATATTCCATGCTAACTCGGCAATAACACCACTAGCCACTGTACCTATTAATATAGTAGCAATCGTGGCCGTCGCGAAAGGTTTTGACAGACGCAAAGCTAAGTACTCTGCACCAAATCCTCCTTCGTTATACAAACTAGACTGCCACCAACGACCGAGCAATAAGCTAAACAATGCGCCTAAAAAAGCCATTGCTGCAATCTGCCCTGTCATATACTTCGCCATATTCCCAAGTATTTCTTGGATTTTCTCAGCAGGTACATCTGCCGTTTGAGCCTGAGCCTGTAACATAGGTTCTACTGTCGCACTCAACATTTCCCGCCAGAAATCGACAGGGCTTTGAGTTAACAAGTAAAAGCCAATCACCATTACAATACCCAGTAGCGCACCAACCTCTACCGCTAACGATAAATGCCGACCTTCACGCAAAACTGCCGAGACTAACCAAACAGGCATCCATAAACTGACGACATAGCCGAGGATAAATTGAAACTCCCCAAACACGACCATACCCAGCACAGTCACAGCTAAGCACGCGCTTAACAGAACTAATAACCCTTCATATACACCACGACGTAAAGTAACCAACGCAATCGCGGCTGAACTTACAATATTTACAGGTAGTAAAATGATTGTGAGTGACAACAACGCCAAAGAAGCGACAACAAGCACTGCTTGCATTCTTCCGCGCATAATAAAA
>WTCM01000006.1 GCA_013138595.1 Methyloprofundus sp.
AGTTTAGTCGCGGATGAATTTAATGTGTGGAGTGGTGATTTTCAGGAAGATGTGCAAAGAATTATTGGTGAAAATATATCTATTTTAGTACCGACCAATCAAGTGATTTTAAACCAAGAAGTCAGCCTAGTGGCTTATGATTATCAAGTGATTATTAATATACGTGAGCTAGATGGAAGTTTAGGCGGTAAAGTTACTTTAAATGCAGACTGGACCGTCTCTGATGCGGCTAAACGTAAAAAGGATAAGGTGGTTTCGGCAAAAAAATCAGTCTTAAAAGAAATGACTCAGGGTGCTGATTATCAAGCTTATGTTGCCGCACAAAGTCATTTATTAGCAAGGTTAAGTGAAGAAATTAGCATAGAAATTAAGCGTCTTGCCGCTGTGGCAGGTGCGAGATAGCTCAAATTGGAGTCTAAAACACGCCCAAAACTTGTTTTGGGCTCCTTACTTAAAATACTTTTATAGTCTCTTTGGGTCAATAGCGACTGATCGTAGTACAGGTTTTAGGGAGTAGATCGAAGCTGTGCTGTTCTGTACAATCCACACGCGGTTATAGGTGGTACTAAATGGATATGATTATCTTTAAAATGTAGGTAAAATAATAGCCTGAAGAAGATACTAAGACATATCCAAAATCATTCTGATTCTGGGCATAAATCTAACTATAGGAATGAACATGAAAGAAATTACAGTTGATAGCAACCCAAGTGCAGCACTTTTAAAAGAAATGGGAGCTGATTACTGGCCAACATGGGAAAAAGAAGTCTCTGAATTTCCATGGGAGTTCGTTACGACAGAAACAGCCCTTATTTTAGAAGGCGAATGTGAAATAACACCGACAGATGGCGGTGCTTCAACAACTTTTAAAGCCGGTGATTTAGTGGTCTTTCCATTAGGCTATAAAGGCACTTGGGTAGTAAAAAAAGCACTTAAAAAACAATTTAAACACGGTGACGGAAACTTTGTAAAATGTACCTTTAACCGATTGAAAAGGTTGTCAAACTACGCTAAATCAATGATGAAATAAAGTTTATTTTCATTATTGCTACAATAGCGGCTTGTTGAACTTTTGACACATTGCTAATAAAGAAGGTGCATCAATACCACCTTCTTTATTACCCATAAACCCATAAGCTGCGTATTTATTTCTTCCTATCAACCTGCTGACTCAAGTGCTTTATATCCTCTGAAACGCTATTCACCTTACGCACTATCGCTAAATCCAAATCTATCTTTTTATCCATAGCGGCAACCACAGGCATAAACGTGGTTTCGACAATATTCGCTAATTGCTGAATAGATTTCTCTACGGTCACTGAAGGTTGGTTGACAATATTAATATCCACGTCTTTATTCGTTAATGCACGCTGTAAGGCTTGTAATTGCTTGCTGATAATCAACATCGGTTTAACTAATTCGGTATCAGGCGTGTTGAGTGCGACATTAATATCTTTTAAATGGCTAGTCACATAACTGAGTTGTGAGGCAACTTTCATTGCTGCATCGCTATCATCTCCACCCATACTTTGACTGCGTAAAAAATCTTCAATAATGCTTTCCCAGCGTTGCTGTTCTGCATCGGTGCTATTACCGCGTAATTGCGCCAGTTTAAGTAAATTATGCTCCGCGCCTGTGGTTAATAACTGCGCTTCACCTTGATAATGATCGCTGAGCATTTGTAATAACTCTTGTTCATTCATCACCGCTGAGACTTTTTCAGCCATTTTATTCATATTACGGTAACTGCCTTGTAATTTAAATGCAGGCTCGGTGCGGTATTTATCATCTTGCGCAGCCGATTTAATATATTGCTGATTCACGCTTAAAACTAGCTCTTGTACTTTAAATAATTTACGCAAGACTGCGAGTATTTCATTTAACTCTGCACCACTGTATTGATGGCTTAAATCAGTCGAGGCAATATTTTCACCTTTTGCCATCGCGATCATTTTATAAATATCTTCCATTTCACGAATCGCTAGCGGCGCTAAGACTGCATTGGAAGTCAGGCTGTTTTCTATATAACTTAAGGCAAACTGTTCATCCATGCCGCCTAAAATATCGCCTAAATTATAAATATCCGCACGATTGGCAAGCATATCAGGAATTTTAAATAATTCGCCTGATTCGGTATACGGGTTTCCCGCCATCACTACGCAGAATTTTTTACCGCGCATATCATAAGTTTTAGTGACACCTTTCCAAATTCCTTCTATACGCCGTGTGCCATCACAAAGAGAAATAAATTTTTGCAAAAATTCAGGATTGGTATGTTGTATATCATCTAAATACAACATCACATTATTACCCATTTCTAAGCCTAGGTTAAGCTTATATAACTCTTGTTTTGCCGTCGCATTCGGGGCTTGTTCGGGATCTAGCGATAACACATCATGTCCAAGGGAAGGGCAGTTGATTTTCATAAAAATCAGCCCTAAGCGATTGGCGACATATTCCATTAAGGTGGTTTTACCGTAACCTGGCGGTGAAATCATCATTAACAAGCCCATTAAATCAGAGCGTTTATCATCACCAATCGTACCCATTTGCTTAGCAAGATTATCACCAATAATCGGTAGGTAGGCTTCATTAATCAGCTTATTACGCACAAAGGAACTTAACGGCTTAGCCTTAAATTGTTCTAAGCGCAATAAAGTTCTTTGTTCCTGCATGATTGTTTGCCGCGTTTGGTGGTAATGGTGATAAGCAGGAATGACCACTTGTTGATGATGTTGCAAACGCTGTAGAAAACTATCGACTGAGAAGCTAAGCTGGCGATGTTGAATAATGGCATGTTCGCCCATTAATTGATCTATAGTTAGTTCTAAGTCCGCTTGGCTACTACGTCGGTCTATGCGCTCACCGCCATTTAGCAAGGCGATTGCTTCAGGAATATAGCTTGCTAAGGCTTGTAATTGCTTATGGCTAATTAAGGCATGTAGCCAAGCGTGGCTTAATGACCAGCGTTGATCGACTCGTTGATCTAATTTGTCTAGCGTGGATTGATAATTGCGCCATGTAGATTCATCTAAACCACGTTTCAGTTCAGCGGCAAGTTGTTCAGCATATTGACTACTGATAAATTGCAAACGTTCACGACTTAATTCGGCAACTAAATAATATGCAGACTGGCTAATTTCCAAATCAGTGACAGTGATAGGGTAGTGTTCTAAAAATAGCTCTAAACTGTGTTTTATTTCCTCTGCTAATAAATCAGTTGCCGTATTGCTGCTTAAACTATCCTGCATTTGCGCGGCTGATTGGGCGCGAGTTTGCCAACTGCTATAAGACGCTTCTAAACTAGCTATTAAAGCTTTATTTGCCCAAAAAACACTTGCTAAGGCACGGCTAGTCGGTGAGTAACGCAATAATTCAGCACTTTGCAGGGCGGGGATAAAGCTTTTTAATATCAAACCACAATCATGGTCATGGATACCTTTTTCATAGCCTTCTTTATAGCGCGGTGCTGTAAAATCACGAATCAGGTTTTGTAAGCTTGCTTCATCATTTAATGCAGCGGATAAATCAGGCATATTTAAATTGTCTTGATTATTTTCAGCCGCTTGTAACATCAGAAAAGCAAGGTATTCAGCACGATAAACCACTTTAGATTCAGATTCTAATGCCATTTCCCAATAGGGCTTTAAGGCAATTAAATCAGGATGGTCGAGTGCCTCAAAATAATCCGTCCCTGTTAAATGCAAATTCAGCTCACCATTGCGCGGAATAATGGTTAAATCCAACTCCTGAGTATTGACACTGAATTTATGTCTAGGGCCGAGTTTAATAACATTACCACCGTCTTCATAAATATCTTCTTGATCGCGTAAAGAGCGTAGGGCTTGCTCTTGTATCGCTTTAAACTGCGCGGCTATATCATCGGCTTTAACCGCATTATCTAAATAGCCTAGTTTTTCTACTAATTCGTGAATTTTTAATACCAGCGCGTCTGAGGCAAAATAAGTATGCAGTTCATCGGCGGCGGTAAAACGTTGGCTACGGCGGTCGATATTCACTAACATGCGTTGCGCGGCATCACTAAGGGTTTGTGCTTTACGCTGGCGAGTATCGAGTAGTTGCTGTTTATGCTTTTCAAAGGATTCGTAAATTTCTTCACGCTTACTCATGATATCCGTTAAAAACTGATCATAATCGCTAAACTGGCTTTCTAATTCTTCTAATTGCACTAATAAGCGTGATAATTGCTCATCACAGCGCTCAGGTGTACTTGCCATTTCTAAGGCATTGGTAATGCTTTGTGAGAACAATTTAAACTGCGCACTAAATTGTGCTATTGCCTCTTCTGAGCCCATTTCCTTTTGCTTATGCCGCGCATTCGCTTTGCTTTGATTGAGCTTGGCATACACTTCAGAAATTGCATCAATAATGCGTGTGCGCACTGTAGCATCGGCAATTTTTAAGGTAGTCATAAGTTCTGACAGCAAGTCTAAACCTTTCGCGGTGCTTTCAATTGCCTCAATCACAGGCGACAATTCAGCATTAGTTTGGGCTTGTTCAGCTTGTTGATTAAAATCGGCTATTTTTTGTTGATAAGGGCGTAAAGCATCCTCTTCTGCTAAAAATGCACCTGTTTGTTCACTAAGTTTTTCACTCGCCTGTTGCAAGGCTAAATCCAGCTCGCTAATACGTTGTAAATTAATATAACGCGCGGCTTTAATAGTTGCCAAGTGTCCTCGCTGATGGCGTAATTTGTCTAGTGCTAAAACATACTCTTCCGCCGTTTCCCAGCTATCGGGCTGTAAGGAATGCAAGAGTTCCGCTTGATTTTTCTCTGCTTCTTGCATGGTTTTGGCGGATTGCTGACGTATGCTTTCGACTTTTTCAAATTCATCAATCACCAATTCAGCGGTACTAGCAATCTCTTTTAAGGAATCATCAATATTTAACGCGGCACTATCTTCTAGCCAATAATGCGTATCCAACATTTTAGCCGCAAGTTGACTAAGGTCTTCGTACAGGCGCGAGGAAACGCTTTGCTCATCAATTAAGCGATTAATACTGTATAAATCAGCCACCCCGCGTACTAAAGCCGCATTGCCTATACGTCCAAAAAAGGATTGATTGCTGGGGGCTTTACTGGCAAATTCTTGGCTTTGATAAGGGGTATGCCAAATTTGCATAGGATGTATGCGTGTGGGATCCACTTCGGCAGAGAAAATCACTATCGTGCCTTCATCAGACAACGCGTGACCATGCCCATAAATAGGCGTTTGCAGAGATTGTGCGATCATATTATAAGCAAACAAAGCGACAATACCTTGTTCCGCTTGATAGAACACATACAGAATATCTTCGCCATTCGGCGAGTTAAGTCGCCGTCTAAATTTCAGCCCTTGGGTTTCGGTATCATAGGTTTTGTATTCGCCTGTTTGTAAATAATACCCCCCTGGAAAGATAATGCCTTGGTCTTCGGGTAGCTGCACGCAAGATTCACCCACCGCATCTAAACGTAATACGCTTTGTGTCAGCCGGTTAAAAATAAGATAACGCCATTGCTGTTCTCTATAAGGCAGGATTTTTAATAAAATCAACTGCCCGACTTGCGCATAAGCAATTTGCGCATCATCCAATGATTGGGTTTTATCTTCTACCGTTTCTCTATAAATACCCAGCCCATCTTCGGTATTATCTTCAATTTTAATGGTTAAATCGCCATTAATCGTTTCGACAAATACGCTATCTAAGATATTAATATGCGGATGACGACCATTGACTGAGTCATCACGGGTGGTTTCTTGCCATTCAAAATCAAAGGAAGGGGGCAGTTGTATATCACGTTCGCCGCGATTATCAATATATTCAACTTGCTGACCATCAGCAGAAATGCTCCAGCGAAATACGCGTATATCATCTAAGCGATCACCAATTTGAAAGCCTGCTAATAGTTTGCCGTGCTTAACCGTTAACTCGACCAATTGCGTTTGCTTGTAATAACGATACAGCTCTGCAAAATCATTGGCAAAAGACGTGCCTGTTAAGAAGCTATCGCTGAGCGGTTGTTGCTCCATTTCATAGGCATCGCCCTCTTCTGGCTTGTGTAAGCGAAATAAGGAAAAGACATCTTCAATACGGGTTTCTTTTTTTAAGCCGATAAAAACGTTATAGCCAAATAATAATAAATCACCGACTTGCACGATATCCCGTGCGACACAATTATTTTCAGTACGCACTCGAACCCGTGCCGCCACCGCCATTTCAGAGCTACCAAACTCTTCTAAGCGCGCTGTATTTAAGGCTAGTGTTTGTTGTTTTAACTGCTTGCCTTGTGCCAATAAGCGTTTACGAATCACTTCATAAGCGCCGCCTTCAGCAACGGCTTGATCGACGATATTTTCTGCGACTTGTTGTTCGGACATAGTCTTTCCTCGTTGCTTAGAAAGTATTTAATGATGACTTCTATTTTAATGTTTGCTTACCTTATTTAGAATAAGATACATAGCACAGATTAGTGAATCTGACATGAGAACTAAGGTTCTAATCTTACACTATTGATTAATTGAACCTCTTGCTATTCTAATGTATATTTTATTCTTAAGTATATTCTTATATACTTAAGAAATTAGACTTTGCGTAGGAACAGTCACATTAAAACAAGATATTAAGGGAAATGGAAATGAGTAAAAAATATTTAATAGTCGGCGGGGTTGCGGGTGGAGCATCAGCAGCGGCTAGGTTAAGACGATTAGGTGAGGACGATCAAATCATCATGTTTGAAAAAGGTCCCAATGTCTCATTTTCAAACTGTTGTCTGCCTTATCATTTAAGTGGTCAAATAAAAAAAGCGGAAGACCTTGTATTAATGGACCCTGCTAAGTTCAGCGGTCAATATAATATTGATGCCCGCGTTAATAATGAAGTCTTATCCATAGATCGGGAAAATAAAGCACTGCAAGTAAAGGATCTTGTCAGTGGTGAAGTCTATATTAGACATCTTTCCTAAATAAGAAAAAATTGAGCAGTTAGTTATAATAGTATCAATTCAAACCAAAAATGGCTCAACACGTGAAATCATTTAATAAGCTACATACCGATAGTCCAGATGAATTTAAACGAATCACAGGTATATCAAAGGAAAGTTTTGAGAGTTTATACAATAAAGTGGATGACCATATAATCTCACAAAAAAATTGTAAGCCCATAACGAAGAGAGGCAGAAAACCGTCTAAATTATCCTTACATGATTGTATTTTAATAACTTTATATTATTTAAGACATTACCCAACATTTAAAAATCTTGGCAATATTTTTAATATTAGCGAGTCTTATTGTCAAAAAATCTATACTCGTTATGCTCGGATTATTGCTCAAGTCAAAACGTTACCTAATTGTAAAGAGTTAATAAACAATCCGCCTGAAACGCTGATTATTGATGTATCTGAACAGCCAATTGAATGCCCAGTTAAGCATCAAAAAAGTTATTATTCAGGTAAAAAAAAGACATACAATTAAAGCACAGCTCATTATTTGTGCAGCAACGCTCATGATTATGTCTGTTGTTTGTGGAAAAGGCAGGCAGCATGATTTTACTATTTTTAAAATTAATCGGGTATTTATTCACCCAAGTTCTCTTTTATTAGCGGATTCAGGATACCAAGGGCTTCAAAAACACCATAAAAACACCACTCTACCGATTAAAAAGAAAAAAGGAATCCCGCTTAATACAAAGGCTAAGATTCATAATAAGGTTCTTTCTAAGCAGCGTATTTTTATTGAAAATGTTAATCGTCGCTGTAAAATATTTCGTATTACTAAAGAGGTTTATCGAGGCAAGCATAAGAACTATTCCTTAACATGGCGCTTGGTTGCTGCTTTAGTGAACCTTAGGTATAGCTGAATTATTTAGGAAAGATGTCTAGTGACTAAAACAGGCAATCAAGTCAGCATAGAACTAAGCCCTGATACCAGTGCCGTCACAAATCGTATTGAACTGCAATTCAAAGACAGTCACAGCAATATTGTACAAGTCGATCACAGTGATATTTTTTGGGCAGAAACTAAAACCAACCACGCCCCACAACTTGCCACCAATCAGCTCACCCAAATGGTCGGTGCAATCACAGGCACACAAACCTTAGTCATTAATACTTTTGATGCCGATGGGGATAATGTGAGTTTATCCGTGGTAGATGCGGAGGGTGGAACAGCGAGTTTTAACGGCAATCAATTAAATGTTAGTTTTGCTGATAACAAAACGCTTCATACAGTAAAAATTGCTTTAAATGATGGCAAAGAAAGCGTCACTAAAGATATTGCTGTGTTACGTTTTGATAGCGATAGCATTAAAAGATTTTACAGTGATGTCAGCAGCAGTCACACTTATGCCAAAGATATTGCCTTTGCGACTTTAAAAGGCATTATCTGGGGACAGCCTGATTTAAGCAATCAACAACAACGCATTTTTAGACCGAATGATAATGCCAGTTGGGCAGAAGCCTTAAAGATGGTGTTAAAAGCGGCGGCGGCAACAGGAAAAATTGATTTACCCGATAGTGAATATTATTTAAAAGCCTTTCCAGCATGGGCTATGCCTTATTACACTTTTGCCCGCGAACAAGGCGCAATTAATTTTCAACAGGCGGATTTGAGCTTAATTTATCCGAGCCGTGAAGAGATTGCGATGTTAATTGTGCGCGCCTTAAGCTTGGATTTAAAACTAGCAGACTATCCTGAACTCAGCCTAGACTTCACTGATAAAGAGCAGTTTAGTACTGGCTTAATGGATAGGTATGGGCAAATTGCGCGTCTATTCGGGCTATTTATGAATGCGGATACCGCGAATCCACAAGCAAAAGTGACGCGTGCAGAATTAGCGCAGGTAATTTCAAAACTGTTTATGATGCCTAGCGCTGAAATTAATGCGCTGGATAGCATAGAGTATGGCGATAGTTTCACTATTCAGGCTTTAGCCAATCAACAGGCATTAATGATTAATGAGGATTATCAATTAGTGGATAGTTCGGCCGATTTAAGCGCTCAGTATGCGATTAATTTACAGCAACTTAGTGGCTTAACGGTGGATTCGTCTTTATTAAATATAGGCGATAATGATTTAATTGCTTTGGTCGATAATCATGGCGTGAGAGATTTCATCTATAAACAAATAAGCGTGAATTTTAGCGATAATGATTTTGATGGCGTACAAAATGAAAAAGATATTTGGGCTGATGATTACCGTTACCAGCTAGACCAGAACGGTAACTTTATTCCAGATATTTTAGATGCGTTTTATAACTTAAGTCATAAAACACTCAGCGATACAGTGACGCAAGGACAGCTGACGGTTTCCATCAGCCAGTTTATTAATAATGGCGGTTTTATCTGTGTTAATGAACTGATTGTTGCTCATAATCCAGAAACATCTGAAGTACAAAGCTTTAATAGTTTATGTGATGTACCTGTTTATTGGCAGTTAGGTGAAGCACCACTAGCAATATCACCAAGCTCAGCGACTTTCTATAGTCGTGTTGCTGTGGCAATACAAGGTGCTGGAAATGAAAGCATATACTACACAACTGATGGAAGTGCACCGACACTTGACTCAAACCTTTATTCTGAGCCTTTTAAATTAAATCAAACAGCCGTGGTAAATGCGATTGCTGTGAGCGATACGGGGGAGATTACTCGACAAGCTAATATGAACTATACGGTATTAGCTGAACACGTCTGGACACCTGTACAAGGCTTAAACTGGCAATGGCAGTTACAAGGGGAGTTTGATGCATCGGTGGAGGCGCAGATCTATGATTTAGACTTATTTGATACTCCAACAGAAACTATTGCAGAATTACATGCTGCTGGGCAAAGGGTCATTTGTTATTTTAATGCAGGTGCTTTTGAAGACTGGCGTACTGATGCGGGGGATTTTCCTGAGCCACTCAAAGGCAATACCTTAGCTGGTTTTGCGGATGAAAAATGGTTAGATATTCGTGATATTGAGGGGCTTGCGCCTGTGATGCAGACGCGTTTTGATTTAGCGGTGACTAAAGGCTGTGATGCGGTTGAACCCGATAATGTAGATGCTTATTTACAGGATACAGGCTTTGCTTTATCCGCCGACGATCAAATTCGCTATAACCTATGGTTAAGTAACCAAGCCAATGCACGAGGCTTATCCATAGGCTTAAAGAATGATTTGGAACAAATCTCGCAATTAGAGCCTTTCTTTGATTGGGCATTAAATGAGCAATGTTTTGAGTATGATGAATGTGATTTATTACAGCCTTTTGTGAGTGCTAAAAAAGCGATTTTTGGTGCTGAATATATCACTGATAGCCATCAACCCGACCAAGCTGCTGCTTGTGCCGTCAGTGCTGCTAGGAAATTCAGCTGGATATTTAAAGACCCTGACTTGGAAAGTCCGCTTGAGCGTTGTGCGAATATTATCACCTCTTGGCCAGAAGCTTGGTATAGCCACGCTTGGATTTTAGAGCATGGAACGGGGATAGAGTCTGGTTTAGCATTACGTTCTGATAGTATTGCTGATAATGAAACAGCGGTGATTATTTGGCATACTGCTCTACAGGAAGCGGGTTTCGTTAATTTTAATATGAAAGTAGCCAGTGAATTAGATGCTGATTTTTTTAGATTCTATATCGATGATGCTTTACAGGCTGAATATTCAGGACTTATTGATTGGGCTAATTATCAATATCCATTAGCGGCAGGTGAGCACACACTTAGGTTTGAATATACAAAAAATACCAGTCTTTCGATAGGATCTGATGCTGCGTGGATAGATAATATTGAATTTTCTATCGACCGTACCAAGCAACTACAGAGCGCCTTTATTGAGCGCTTATATGAAAATATTTTAGGCAGACCTTCTGATAGTGGTGGGCTTAGTTCTTGGTTGAATTATATTCAATCTTCCTCTGCAACAAGCATGGCTTTTGGTTTTTTTAAGAGTGCTGAGTTTCAAAACTTAAACCTAAGCAACACTGCGTTTGTGCATACACTTTATAATACAGTGCTGGGTAGAGATGCTGATCCATCAGGTTTGAGTCATTGGGTCGGCTTGCTAAATCAGGGTGTATTAAGAGAATCTATTTTATATGGTTTTTTTCGTAGTGCTGAATTTGACACTTTAGCGCAAGGCTCGGGCATGGAGGCTTTTAGTAATGATGATAATAAAACATATCAAGTTAAAAGTTTTGTACAGCGCCTTTATCTTAATGTTCTAGGCAGAAACCCTGATCAGCAGGGCTTAGATGATACCTCGAATCCCTTGATATCTGGTGAATTTAGCACTTCAGAGATTGTTTTAGGTTTCTTTTTAAGTGGTGAATTTATTGAGCAAGGGCATGATAATAGTTCGTTTATTAATATTGCCTATCTCACACTTTTAAACCGTGCCTCAGATGCAGGGGGCGTTATCACTTGGTCAGAGCAGTTGAATAACGGCTTAAGTCGAGGTCAGATAGTTAAAGACTTTATTGCTAGCCCAGAATTTGCTACATTAGCGGCAAGCTACGGAATCAATGCTGAATAATACCAATCCTAATATAAACCCCATCCAGATAGAAACTCGTCATTCCCGAAGTTTGTTGATCGGGAATCCATGTTGAGCATAGGCTCCCGATAAAGCTTGTGCCCACGCTAGACTGGGTAGACTTCGGGAGTGACGGTGTTAAAGTCATTAATTATTGGGGTTGGTATTATATTTTGGGTGTTTTTTGTAGCCCCGTATTACGTAAGCTTTATGCGGGTTACGTTGCTTGATCTAGTCACAATATGTCTTAAGGCGCTGAAACAGCTCCATGACCAGCCCGTGCTTACTCATAAAATCAAGATTTTTGTGCACAAATAACCGTAAATCACTTAAAATACAGCTAAAAATAGCCCTATCTCACAAGTTGTTGTAGACTATCTATCTATTTATCAGTCATTCTATATATAAAAAATGAGTTTTGCCGCATTAAAGCTATCCCCCGCCATTCTTGAAGCTGTCGCAGATCAAGGCTACGACACGCCATCGCCTATCCAAGCTCAAGCCATTCCTGCGATTCTTGAGGGTCATGATGTTATGGCCGCCGCACAAACAGGGACAGGAAAAACCGCAGGTTTTACCCTGCCTTTATTAGAAATGCTCTCTGATGGGGAACATGTTAATGCCAATCAAGCGCGTGCCTTAATTCTGACACCGACACGCGAACTTGCTGCACAAATTGAGGAAAGCATTAAGAACTACGGTAAAAACTTACCCCTGCGTTCTACGGTAGTGTTTGGTGGAGTCAAAATCAATCCGCAGATGATGCGTTTACGTAGAGGCGTAGATATTTTAGTCGCCACACCCGGGCGTTTATTAGATCTACATAACCAAAAAGCAGTCCGTTTTTCGCAATTAGAAGTACTGGTATTAGATGAAGCTGACCGTATGTTGGATATGGGCTTTATCCATGATATTCGTAAAATATTATCTTTTTTACCTAAAAAACGTCAAAACTTATTATTTTCGGCAACTTTTTCGGATGAAATTCGTCAATTAGCTAAAACTATTGTAAATAACCCTGTTGAAATTTCAGTCAGCCCACGTAATACGACGGCTGAATCTGTGGAACAGCGTATTTACCCTGTGGATAAAAAGCAAAAATCAGCACTATTAACGGAGCTGATTAAGCAACACGATTGGCAACAAGTGTTAGTGTTTACGCGCACTAAGCGTGGTGCAAACCAATTAACCCGTCATTTAGAAACAGAGGGTATTCAAGCGGCTGCAATTCATGGTAATAAGAGCCAAGGCGCACGTACTAAAGCACTTGCCGAGTTTAAATCGAATCGCATCCGCGTCTTAGTTGCTACCGATATTGCTGCGCGTGGTTTAGATATAGACCAACTGCCGCAAGTGGTTAACTTTGATTTACCCAATGTGCCTGAGGATTATATACATCGTATTGGGCGTACAGGGCGTGCAGGGGCAACAGGGCAAGCGGTATCATTAGTCAGTGCGGATGAGTTTCCGCAGTTATCAGATATTGAGCGTTTAATTAAAACCATACTCACTCGTGAAATCGTAGAGGGTTTTGAGCCTGTGCATACAGTCCCTGAGTCACGTTTAGATCAGCGCCCTATTAAGCCAAAGAAACCGAAAAAACCTAGAACAGGGCATAGAGATGGACAGCGTTCAGGTGCGAGCAAACAAGGCAATAACCCTAGGGGCAAGAATAACTCTAGGTCACGTAGTCGCTCTGGTTCTGCTGCTGCAAAAAATTAGCCCAAAAAACGCAAAAAGCGAGTGAGGGAATCTCCCCCCCCCCTTAAGTTAACTCTTTTATATCGGCTATGTTGTCGCTAGGAAACGTATTAAATTTCAAAAAGATACGTTTATAGCCTCGACATAGTCTATGTTTCTCATCTTAACTTAACGCGAGTGTTGTACTTTTTTATAAACTAGCGTTACAATCAAAACAAATGAAAACTAACATCCAAATTCACTAACAAATTGGAGGTTCTATGAGTTTGCCATTAGTTTTAGCGGGCCCTATTGTTCGACGTGTTGATACGCACTCTGTATCTATTTGGATTGCCACCAGTACAGCAAGTAGCATTACTTTACAGCTGTGGAATGGTGCACAAACTTCTACTGAGGGTATTGGTCTAGTCAATAATGCTAGCGCAATGCTTGCCGGAAAAGTGACTAAAAGCACCCAGCTATTTGGTCAAAATTTACATATCACAGTGATTACCTTGGATTTTGATGATCCACAGCGCGGTGGTGCACAAAGTGACTTAGGCTCTAAAGTCTTTATTCCCAATAATGAATATGCATACGACTTAAGCTTTAATGGGACTGCAGATTTACGCAGTTTAGGTTTATTAAGCGATGGGTCTTTAAATGATACTGACGCATCGGCACCTGATCATTTAGCATTAGGCTATATTGAAAACCGCCTGCCTAGTTTTATTTTTTTACCCGCCACAGAAGCAGAGCTAGTGTTAGCACAAGCAAGCTGTCGAAAAACCACCTCCGACGGTGAAGATGCTACCGGTTATTTAGATGAACAAATCGAGCAAGCGGTTATCAGTAATGGCTTAAGCGGGCATAGACCCCATCAATTATTTTTAACGGGTGATCAAATTTATGCCGATGATGTGGCTGGACCGTTATTAACTAATATCACCCAACGTGCTGAAGAACTCTTAGGCATACAAGAACCCATGCAAATGGGCGGAGGAAATGACCCCCAAGCTGGGAATGATCCTCAAACTGGCAATGTCAACACAGAGCGGGTTCCTTTAAATACCAATACATTTCCTGCCATGTCACGTCAACGACTCTGTTATGTGACAGGGCAAATGACTTCCAGTGATGCGGACAACCATTTACTCGGTTTTGGTGAATATGCAGCCATGTATTTATTGGCATGGAGTACCACTTTATGGACTGATATTAGCACTCCTGCAGGTGATGATTTACCGCCTAGTAGCCAAAATGCAGATCCACGCTGCACGCGCTTTGATAAAACTTTAGCCGCTTATAAAGCAGAGCTTGAAACCGCAGAAACAGCACTCAAAGCAGCAGAAATAGCACTCAAACAAAACGCCTCTTCTGCTGCAGATCATCAAGAGAAAAAAGCCGCTGTTGGGAGAGCTGAACGTTGTTACGAAGATCGTTGCAAGGTCGAAAAATTATGGAAAGAAGAGCGTAAAGCCTTGCAAGGGTATCGTGACGGTATTCCCAGAATGCGTAGACTGTTAGCGAATGTCTCCTCTTATATGGTGTTTGATGACCATGAAGTGACTGATGATTGGAATATCACACAGGAGTGGACGCAACGTGTGATGGCTTGCAGCTTTAGTCAGAACATTTTTCGTAACGGCTTGGCTAGCTTTGCCTTATTTCAAGCGTGGGGGAATGATCCTGATTACTGGAATAATTTACCCAGTGAGAATAACCTACTGCAACAAACGGTAGCACTTGTTGGCTCTAATTTTAGCTTAGAAAGTATTGAGGCAATCAATACCACGCTGGGAGTTGGCGCGGCAACCCCTGCCTTATTACCACAGGTTAAATGGAATTTTAAAATTGATTTTCCGACTCATATACTGGTTGGCTTAGATACACGACATCATCGGCATTTTGAAAGCCCTTTTTCTCCTCCTGGTTTATTGACCGATGAACAAATTTCCGACCCTGTTAAAGCGCAAGTGCCCCTGCCTAATCCACTGCAAGATGCTTTATTAGTGGTTATCAGCCCAGCACCGCTACTAGCCCCGCCTTTGATAGATCATATTGCCTTACCAGTGGTTTATCCGATCTTAGATGTATACAGTACATGCACCTTTAATCCTAAGCATATTGACCGCCCTAGAGGGCAAGATCCCATTGCCTTTACAGGGCAAACATTTGTCGATACTGAAGCGTGGGCAATTAATGATCAACAATTTGAAAAATTTTTAGCCCGTATTGCGCTACATTCACGCGTATTAGTGGTTTCAGGGGATGTACATTATAGTTGTGCCTTTGCCTTAGATTATTGGACACGTACTGATTCTAGTATGAGTCCTAGCAGTCGCATCGTCCAGTTCACTTCCTCAGGCGCGCGCAATAAATGGCCCTCTATCGTGCGTACTTTATTCAGTTCGATACATACTCTGGATGGTTTGCTTGCAGCAGGGACACCTGCCGAACGCTTACGCTGGACACGCCGTGATGAAGACGATGTTCTCCCGTTTGACTCACCGATTACGAATGGCTTTAGTGCGCCCCAAAAATTGCGCTCACAACTGTATTACTTACCTGTGATTGTGCCTACGCATGGTTGGTCAGATACAAGCAGAGAAGAGCGTATACCTGATAGTGCATGGCGTATGCAGATGGTCGTGGATGAACGTCCCAATTTTGATGTAAACAGCCCATCCGCTAATGCCCGCCCTGCTCAAGTCAGCCCACCTGATGTTATGCAAGTGACGGGGAATTTGGAAACATACCGCAATGCAATTAACCGCCATGCAGCCTCTTTTGAGCACGGTGATGCAGGGCGAAAGTTATTATGGGAACATAATACCGCTATTATTACTTTTTCCACTGATAATGGCGTACTGAATACCCACTGTCATCATTTAGGGCGCAACCCCAAGCATGCCCCCCCGACTCAATATGCCCAAGTATTGAGCCTACAAAGTACCGACTTTGCCTTAAGCGCAACGGCAAGACCACGGATTGGAACGATAGAGGAATAAATTATGTCTAGCCATATTGAATTATTTACTCAGATACGTCACTTATTCTGTGATGCCTTAGATGAAAGTTTAAAGCTTGTCAGTAATGATAAGGTCTTGCTTGATTTGTTATTAGGTTCAGGGGTTGCAACGGGCCTAACAACTGCAGATATACAGGCGATTACGGCAATAGCTAAAAACAGCCAAGCAAACTTAAATCAAATGGCCTTAAATGAAGCAAGCGCAGTACTCAGGAGCGATACTAGCCTAGATTTATTAGATATTGCTCTAGAAATAGACGTAATAATGGAATTATTAGAAACCTCACTGATCCCGTTTTTTGCGCCCGTATTTAATAATATATCGGCTGAGGAAGGCGAAGAGCAAGCACGGCTTATTATCTTAGCAGTGCTGCCTGCGATGTTTAATATGGGCGCTTTGTCGGTGTTGCGTCGCCAACAGCCTGCCGCATACGCGTTTATGCGTGCCATAGGCGTGGTCGGTGAAAATTTGGAATTAGTGGAATGGGATGCCGTCGCACGCTTATTGCCTCATGGTGATGGCGACTGGATTCCCACTATTTTTCTACAAACAGAGTCTGATGCACTACGCCTTTCTAACACGGTCTTTCAATTGATTGCTATTGCCGCTGGTGTACTGTCAGAAAAGCTACCAGGATGGATGGCTGATACGCCATGCGGGCGTGTTTCGGACCCAGAGTTATTCGTACGTTATGGCTGGGATGAAGCCCCCGAAGAGCGCGGCGATGACCGAACCCAAGTGGCAAAACGAACATTATCACTTAAGCTGCAAGGCGATTTTGGGGATGGTGTTGTATCAGGCATCATACTGAGTACTGCCTTTGTCCCAGTAATTGACGGAGGCCCAGGCCTGTTACTCTCTTTACAAGGTGACTTGGATGTTAGCCCTAATCCGCGTGTCCATCTTAAATACGGACCAGCAGAAGCGGCAAGCATTTTTATCCCTTGGGATGATGCGGATAAGGACATTGCTATTTTTGGTGGCGAATTTCAAGGAGTCTCACTGACTATTGCTGCGGGTAAGAAAGCATTGATTATAGGTGATGCTACCGGCAGTCATATTGCTTTGGGCGGTTTTGGCGGGGGGATGAGCTTAAAGCCAGATGGCTTATTATTTTACCTAGATATAAACGAAGGTCTGTTACGCATTAAAGCAGGGGATGGTGATGCCTTTTTAGCAACAATCTTAGCCGATACAGATATATCAGCGCCCTTTAAGCTTTCCTTATTATATTCTCCTAATGAGGGCTTACGTGTTGCGGGTGGCGCAGGTTTTCATATTAATGTGGCGACCCAAACACAGCTAGGCGGTATTAGCCTACAAGGGATAGAGCTAGGCATTGCAGCAAGTGATGTCAACAATGGGCTGGCTAAATTATCTGCTGGCGCACAAATTGGCGCAGAGTTTGGTCCTTTTCAAGCGGCAATTGATGGGATTGGTTTTAGCTTGGATATAGGCACAAAAGCACCTAATGGGGGCTTGCCCAATTTAAGCCTAATTCATGCTAGTGCAGGTTTTAAAGCGCCTAAAGGTGCAGGTTTTTTAATTAACTCCTCCTTTATTCGGGGCGGCGGCTATTTAACTCTGGATGTTGCTAAGGGTGAATACACAGGCGCGCTAGACTTTGCTTGCAGCAAGATTAGCCTTAAGGCATTAGGCTTACTGAATACTAAATTAACCGACATAGAGGCGGGCTGGAGCTTGCTCTTTGCTTTGTATTTTGAGTTTGGCCCTGTGCCTATAGGGTTTGGCTTTGATTTAACAGGGGCAGGTGGTTTATTAGGCATTAATCACCGTATGGACACCGATGTATTGCGCGAAAACTTGCGTAGTGGAGTTTTAGATGATGTCTTATTTCCTAAAAACCCTATTGCTAATGCGACTAAGATTTTTCGTACCTTGCGCCAAGTTTTTCCTGTGCAAGATGAACGCTATTTATTTGGTCCTGTGTTTCAATTTCGCCAAGGTGGAAAAGCTGAAATTGCACTTTTACGCGTAGGCTTAATCCTAGAATTTTGCCGTGGTGGCGGCGGAAATACGCGGCTAATCATGATTGGGCAAGCAAAAATTCGTGCACCCTCAAAACAAGCGCCCTTAGTGATTTTAAATATTGATGTGCTCGGCGAAATTGATTTTCAAGCGCATTACACTTTAATAGCAATTGATGCACAACTGTATGACTCACGCATTGCCAGTTTTAATATTACAGGCACTTGGGTGGCACGTTTTATCACAGGTTCTAATCCGTTTATGCTCTATGCAGCGGGAGGCTTTCACCCACAATATGCATTACCTGCGCAATTTAGCTTTGGCACTATAGATCGTTGTGGCTTTAGTATGACAAAAGGCCCCGCAAGAATCACCTTAGAAGCCTATTATGCCTTCACCTCGAATGCCTTAATGGCAGGTGCTGAGCTTGAGATTGTGGCTAAAAAATGGGGATTTACGGCATCTTTAGGTTTAGGCTTTGATGCATTAGTGGTCTTTACTCCACGTTTTTTCTTTATTGTCGAAATTCGCGCGCATGCCACCATTAAAAAAGGCAGCCGTACAATCGCAGGTGCAACCTTTACAGGTCAGCTGAGCGGCCCTGGCCGCTGGCAAGCAAAAGGGCGTATACGCATTAAGCTTTGGCTGTTTAGTAAAACCTTAAGCTTTAATAAGTCTTGGGGAGAAGATCCACAAGACCAGCTTCCTTTTGTAGATGCGAGTGATTTACTAGAGCAGGAATTAAGTCGTGATGAGAATTGGGCGGCTGTTGCACTTAATACTCAAGTCGCAAGCGTTAGTTTACGCAAATTAGATGAGGGTGAGTTTGTGCTTAGCCCGGGCAGTGAAATCAGCTTTCGTCAAAAAGCCCTGCCCTTTAATTTGGAACTGAGCAAAATTGGTGCCGCACGGATTTCAGGAGAGTCGAGTTTCGCGGTCACTAGCGTATGTATTGCAGGGAAAGAAAGCCTAACAACGTCTAGCGTGATTACGGAGCCTTTTGCGCGAGGTCAGTATCAAGACCTCAGTGATGATGAAAAAATGACTGCACCTGCTTTTGAACCCATGCAATGTGGTGTCACCCTACGCTCAATCCATGCAACAGTACAGCTTGGTGGGCATGCAAGGCGCGAGCAAGATTATGAATTGAAAGAGTTACACCGTGAGACTGAAAATAAGCGCTTACCCCGTATAGGTTTAGACCTCCAACTAGCCTTAGCTAGGTTAAAAACACATCCACAGGCACGTTTAAATCCAGACTTATATCCTGAAATTTGGAGTGGCGACCCAGTGCCCCCTAATATCCAAGTGAATGAGCGTGGCTACACGGTGGTCGATGCTGACACCTTGAGCAGTCATATTGCAGTCACAGATAATTTCTCACAAGCTAGACATCAAGCCCAACAAACCGCATTAGAAACGGGCGGCTTACTGGTTGAAACGCACCTGGTCTATTAATCAAGGAGTTCTGAATCATGGATACCACCTATTTACATTTTCACGCTTATACTCGCGAAGGCAGTGCAACAGCGATTGATGAGCCAGATGATTTATCAGGCAGCCTGCCTTTACGCACGTCTTTAAGCTTACAAATTACCTTAAATAATGACACGGGTTTACGTGCAACGCGTGATATTAATTTATTAGGACCTGGTGATGTATTGGGTATTAATCCCAGCCAAATTGTTCGCCAAGAACCTAGCCCTAATGAAACCAATGTAGAGCCTAATTATTTTTGTCATGTTGAGTTCTCCGCGCCTGAATTACCGTGGCAATTTACACCCGCTTCTGCGGATAACAAGCAACGTCTACGCCCGTGGATGGTCTTAGTGGTTGTGCGAGTACAGCAAGGCGTTGAACTTAGTTCTGCTGCTCCCTTGCCTATACTCAGCATTAATAGCCCTGCTAATTGCCGCCAAGAATTACCCAGTTTAGAGGAATCTCATGCTTGGGCACATATTCAAAGTATCGGTAGTCACGCAGTGGCAACCCCCGATTCAGTGGCTAAGCATTTAAGTGTATCAAGATTAATATGCCCACGGCGCTTAGTCAAACACACCCGTTATATTGCCTGCGTTGTGCCTGCTTTTGATGCGGGAGTTGCGGCGGGCTTAGGCTTAGATTTTAATGAAAATACTATCGCAGCCGCATGGGATGATAATACTGATAGTATACGTCTCCCTGTTTATCATAGCTGGCAATTTTCTACCGGTGATAAGGGTGATTTTGAATCTTTAATTGGGCAGATTAAACCTAGTTTGCCCCCTCCAGAAGCCTTGCGCGGTAGGCAAATGTATGTCGGTAGAGCGGGCGCGGGTTTAACAGAATTAGATCTCAATGCAAACAGCGTTGTCCCTTGGGAAAGCGCCTTACAAGCACGTCCACCGACTGCTGAACAGCGCGCTAATAGCGATATTCAATCTGACTTAGAAAGCAGTCTTGAAGGCTTTGTTAACTTAGGCGGAAAGCGTGTGCTTAGCCCTGCAGGGCTGAATGAACAACAATCGTCTATATTAAGCGCACCACTCTATGCACGTTGGTCAGGCGGTCGCCACTTAATTCCTAGTCAAAATAGCAGCCCTCGCTGGATGCGTACTTTAAATATTTCGCCCACGACACGAGCTGCGGCAGGTGTTGGGGTACGATTGGTACAAGTCAACCAAGAAATCTATGTGCGCCAAGCATGGCAACAAATTGGTGCTGTCAAAGAGGCAAATGCACGTATTCGGCGTAACCGTATGGCGGGGCTGATTGGTGAGCGTATCAAACAGCGCCATATAGAACCGCGCAATCCTGTGGATTTGCTGCAATTTATTAGCCCGATGAGTCGTCGTTTACGTTTAGATCAGGAAAGCTTATATCATCGGATTGCGAATAGCCGATTAACGGAATCATTGATTGACCCTGCTTTTCGTAAAGCATTTCGTCCACAAGCAAAATTAGTGCGTCACTTAGAGACCACACAGATTGCAGAAGATATCAGTACTCAGGCTTTAACCCTAGCACTTGAGCAAGAAAGTTTCATGCAAGTCAATGAGACCCCGTTAGATGGTGCGATTGGCGCAAGCTTATTGAATGAATTGCGTAACAACACTGGATTAGAGGGTAGTTTAGTGAGCTTACCTGATGCGGAAGGGCTATTTGTTGCACGTGAATTGGTCGAGGGTATCTTGCAAGCGAATAGCATGGGTAGCGGCGCAGGTATTGTCGGTGAAGTGTTCAATAAGCGTCCTCCTGTACAGCGCTTTGGAATGATTCGTGAACGTGATTCTATCGCCTTTTCTTTGGCGGGTATTGCAGGTGTTTCCACAGGTATAGAAACACCTGTAGAAGCGAGTCTTAAAGTAATGGACAGTGCCACAGGAAGTTTAAAAAGCTTGGATTCAACACTGCGTTTGCGCACCCAGGATGGTCAAGAATATCTAGGTCAAACGCCGTTGACACCGCAGCTCAGTAGCACTTTGGCGATGCGCAGCTTCCAACTAGCGCGAACAAGCTATACAGGCAGTGCTTTATTGTATTTCGGTAAAGATACGCGTCGTCGTCGGCTACTTGCCATCGGAGATAGTACGGCCTTTAATGGCGTGCCACAATATAAGCGCTTATATAGCCGTGATTATAAGGCTTATATTGCGCCACAAATTCACGTTATTTTACCCAATGACAGTATTTTTGGGCGCACACAAAGCTATAGCGCATCACGTATTGCTTTTTCAGAAGCCACAAAACGTGACCTTGCAGGCTTAGTCGCGGTAGCCGATAAGCCAGAAACGGCAACGGATTTCGATTTATTAGCGACCAATACACAAATATTAACGGCAATCGATCCACAGGTTTTTGCCCTAAAACGTTTAGATGTGGAAATTAGTGGCTGGGGCCAGCAAGAGGACCCACGTAGCCAAGACTTTCTTGCCCAGCCGATTTTTGCTGCGCCTAATTTCCCAGAACCTTTGGTGTATAAGTTAGCTGAGCTGAACCCTGATTTTATCCTACCTGGCTTGAAAAATTTAGACAATAATAGCGTCACTGCTGTGGCTACAAATCCACGTTTTATTGAATCGTTGATGATTGGTGCAAACCATGAAATAGGCAGTGAACTGACATGGCGTGGCTATCCGACCGACCGCCGTGCCACTTGCTTTCGTCGCTTTTGGGATCGTGAATCAGCGGATATTCCAGCCATACATACATGGCAGCTTGAAGCAGAACTGGGGCACTCTCTTGCGGGTTCGGGGCAGAGTGAGTTGGTGATTGCAATACGCGGTGATTTATTGCGCCGTTTCCCTAATATGGTAATAGGTATCGCACCTGCGGAATGGGCAGATGATGGGGAAAGAACACTCAGTCTACCATTAGAGCCCCCACAATTTATGATGCCTATTTTTTCGGCTGATTTACAGCCTGACATTGCTTTACGTGGCTTTAATATCGCCTCTAGCGTTGCGCGTGGACAAACAGAACGCCCTGAGAATAGTGCAAATGTACAAGAAGGTGCGGGGTATTATTTAGTCTTTACGGAAGCGATGGGAGCGCCTCGTTTTGGCTTGGATGTGTTTAGTGCAGAACTCAACTTGGCAAGTTTAGCATGGAACCACATGCCCGAAAATAGTAGTCATGCTCGTTTTAATGCCTTTGGTCACTCAGGGCGGAGCTTTGAGAACGGGCTATTTCATTGGGGAGGAAATAGCGACAGCGCCAATATGGCTGCGCTCACTTTTCAACAAGCGATGATAGTTTATGTGCATATTGATGAAATGCTCGTTAAATAATTAATGAAGGAAAATTTATGCCGACTCTTGCAGATATTTCAGCCTTACGGCTTAAAAGAGATCAACAACACGCATTAGAAGAAAGTCTCGCAGTGGAGCTGCAGAGTGTTACGCTGCAACAGGCAAAATTTACTCAAGCAGGCGATCAGCTTGGCGCCGCAGCAGAGCAAGAAAAACAAGAACAATTACATGCTGAACTCACGCAAGCACGTCGTGACTACACAAAAATTAATGCGGATTTAGAAAATTTACGCATCAGTGTTTTTGATTTTAGTCGGCGCACACCTGAGCAAATGGTGGAAGGTATGGATGCTGGTATCCCCGTTGCCCTCTTACCTATACGTATTGAAACACGATTTTTACCTGTAGACAGCAGCCCAACAGCGTTATGGATACGTATCTTTCCTGATGCAATCCATGTCTCTGGGCATGAGCCTAAATTAACCACAGAAGAAAGTGAATATGCGGCGTATTATTGGCGTGAACTCAAGACAGCAGGAAAAAATAAGGATCTTTGTGATGCGGTCTGGTTAAGACTCGCGGAACAAGTCGGTGAAAATAGAGCCGATTGGCTTATTGTGAGTACCCAAGCATTAGCAAAAGACGGGCAAACACCGAGTGCCTTAGATATTATTAAACATACTGGTATTAAACCTGATGATTGGTCTGCCGCAACCAGTATAAAGGCGCTCCCTGAGCGTTTTCTTGCCATCGGCTATAAAGCTGGAGCAGAAGTGTTTCGTGAATGGGGCGCTTTGGTTTCTGAGCGTATACTCGCTGGTTTTGATCCTGATTTAAGCCTTAAAGAAGGCGCTGACTCACTCGCCAGTGAAGCGGATAGACAAGACGATTTAGAGATGGGTGAAGACCTCGCGTGGGCAACTAATTTAGCCGAAGCTAAGCGTGTCGGTCTAGCAATAGAAGTGACTATTGAGCCTGAATTTGCCGAGGGGTTAGACCGCTTAATTGTATTAGGTACTCGCTGGGGAGAAACGGCAGAGGAAGGGTGTCAAACAATGCAACAACTGCTGCATGCACATCGCTATGATGAAGGCTTTGAGTTTTTAAGTACAGGTACACCGACCAATAATAGCCGTGCAGGGCGTTCAGGGATGGGGGCTGCATTAAATAGTAATTTAGCCGCACGCACTCAGAGTCAGTTATCACAGCGCAGTGCGGGTAAACGTTTTGCGGGTGCCTTAGGTTTGGCGAGTGAAGAGCTGAAATATATCTCAGGTGCAGAGCGTGAAAATCATAGCGATAGCCTACATCGTGCGCTGTGGTCAGTCACCTTAGGCTATCATTTAGAACAATTATTAAGCGGCAGTATGCAGCGTAAAACTCAGCAGTCTTTACGCACACACGTACAGCATCATCTTAGCGCGCGGGGTAGTTTACCGACTATGCGCATTGCACAACAGCCTTACGGTATTTTGCCAATTACTTTATTAAAGCGTTTAAGCCCTGATGATGAGCCTGAATTTCAACAAAGCCTAGCGGGATTGTTAACTTTATTTCGTGGCTTTTGGAGTTCTGCTGCGCAAAACCTGCCTAGAGTCGGGGGCAGTGATAATGCGGGAGAGGATTTATTAAAAATACTGGGTATTAGCGCCAGTACACAAACCATTACGGCACGTCCTGTTGTCGGTGCGCAAACCAATAGCAATCTTAAAAAAGGGTTTCGTCAAGGCGTAGTCTCGACGGCTGAAGAGCAATTGCAATATGGCTTGGCGAAGATGATTTTAAATGGGGTGGGGGTACGTGATGAATTGCGTATTGCACGCACCATTAATCTTGCCCAGCAAGCGCCTGTTAGCATTCCTTTAGTCAGCAATACACTGTCTGAAACAGAAAAATTAACGGATAACTATATTGCGGATTTATCGGCACGTCTTGGTGGCGGGCGTAAAACAAAATTTGTCCCGCTTAAAAAACAAGCGAGTTTACTCGGTCGCATGTTAGAAAAGTCAGTTGAGCAAGCACTGACTTCAGGTGCATTAGTACTGGCAAAAGATAGGGGAATCTTTGCTTTTGACCGTCTCGCAGAAGCAGAATTAATTGATATTGAATTACAAGCGACACGCACGGGTAAAGGGACTTTAACCGCGCAACGCGTCTTAGCAAAAAAAATGCCTAAAAACTTAGAAGGTGCAGGTAAAACCTTAGAAGAGTTAGTCTTAGTGTCTAGCAATATAAAGTACAAAGGCGAGTGGTCGACGGTCAGAAGTGCGCTGAATCATTTAAAAGAATTACCCAGTGCTGAATTGGATCGTTTATTTAGAGAAAGCCTAGATGTCTTTTCTTATCGCTATGATGCATGGGTAAGCTCTTTAGCAAGCCGTAAACTACAGGCTCTCAGAAAAAAACAAGCTGAAGGGCTTTATATTGGTGCTTATGGTTTTGTGGAAAATTTACGCCCTGCCCCACGCGCGACCAAAAGCAAATCAGCGAGTATTAAAGCTGAACAGGTGATGAGCGATCCTAGCAATGCAGGTTACGTCATGGCTCCTTCCTTATCTCATGCAGCAACTAGCGCGGTATTACGGGCTGGTTTTTTAGCAAATGGAGGCGCGGCTAAAAAGCCCTTTGCCATTAATTTATCTTCTAAACGTACCCGCTTAGCACTGGATTTAATCGAGGGCATGCGCGCAGGGCGTAGTCTTGCTGAATTGTTAGGTTATCGCTTAGAGCGTCTGTTACAAAACGCAGGGCATTATGAATTGATTGATGTATTGCGCAAACATTTTCCATTAAATTTAGAGCTGGAGAAAAATAGCAATACTGAGTCGCAAGATGCCCAAGCAGCGGAAGATGATCGTCTTATGTCAGGCCGGGTGGTTGATGGCTTACGCTTAGTGCGTTTGCACATGAAAAATGGCTTATCTTTACTCTTGCAAGAGGCAGGTTCAGCGACCTTAGTGGATGCATTAAATGATATAACGGATGCCTTTGATGCACTCAGTGATTTGGCAACAGCAGAATCAGTACATCAAGCAGTGATGGGCAATGCGGAACGCGGTGCAGCAGTATTACAGGCATTTGACAAAGGCGATGTGATGCCGCCTGACCCGATGATTGCACGTACTCCGCGTAGCGGCATAGGCTTAACCCATCGACTTGCGGTCTTTTTACCCAGCGATGCACAATCGGCATGGCATGATATGCCTAACCTAAGACGTATCGCAGAACCCAGAATTGATGCATGGTTTGAAAGCATGCTAGGCTCGCCTAAGCGCTATATTTTTTCAGTGCATACCTTTATTGATAAAGAGCATAGTAAAGAAATTAGCATTCCTTTAACAGAGCTTATTGAACACGGCAGCAGCGCATCCGATATTGTCTATGGTTTATTAGCGGGGAGTAGCGCGCATGGTTCAGAGTTTGCCCATCGTATTGCCTTGCTTGCTGCAAAACACCTAGAGGTTGAGCAATTATTACGCATTGAAATTAGGGATGCCGCGCCTAAATCCGCGAGTCAATCTAGCTTGGGCTTTGCTGCATTAAAATTTCTTTGTGCTGAATTAAGACGGTTATTAGATAAAACTCGCCCTATGACAGGTGTTGACTTATCGCCTCCTGAAGCACCCAATGCAGGAGCGGTGCATCTACAAGAATTAAAGCAACGTATTGAGCGATTGATGCAACAACTCAACGACTACGCCAAGCAAATAAGTCAGGGGCTAGAACAAGGCGCTGATGTACGTTTTATAATAGAACAAGTCTTTGCATTAGGTTTGGTTGATAATGATTTGCTCGATTCCAACGCAGAACAAAGTATTAAACAAACCGCGACAGACTTAATCAATCATATTGAACAATTAAATCATACTTTAACAACGCGCTTACAGCATATAGAGAAAGAACCTAATGCACACTTGCAAAGCTTGGTTGATTCACTAAAGCAGGTTTTCTTAAATAAAATCAACATTGTCCCACTGGTCTTAGCTGATAATGCGGCTAGTTTAGATTTAAGCTTAAAGTCTGCACAACTGCCTAAAGCAGGTTCCGCTGAATTACAGGATTGGTTATTACGTGCCGCACTCACTCGTGACGGTGCAGACCGTTTACAGCGCATTCTATCTGCACAGTCTGCACTACATATCGCTGGAGCGGATAAAAACCAGTTAATTGCCGTGCAAATGCCCTTTAATGCGGAAGATGCTTGGCTAGGGGGGGATTTAAATAACGCCGCTATGCCAAGTGCCAGTGCCTCATTAGTCGCTTTAAATTTCAATAATACAGGCTTCAGTGACGGTATTGCCGCTTTGATGATTGATGAGTGGGGGGAGGTTATTCCGGCTGAATCTGAAACAGCGGCTTTAGCTTTTCATCATAATAGCTCCAATACTGAAGCGCCTAATGCCTTATTACTCGCGGTCCACCCAGGTGATAAAGAACACTGGGATGTGGATACTTTAGAAGCGATTATTAATGAGTCTTTAAATTTAGCTAAAATACGTGCAGTTGATTTGGAAAGTCTAAAATGGATTGCACGGCTTATTCCTGCACTTTACTTACCGACGGTAAGTGAACGAACAGGGGATGCTTTTACATACGATGAACTTGTTGGAAAGGAGTTTCACTAATGAGAATTAATAATTGGACTCGTTTAGAGCCTAGCTCACATAGCGAGCAAATGACCGATGCTTATGCGGCACGCGTGCATGATCCTCTATGGTTTTTAGCACGGCAATGGCAAACAGGTGAATTTGCAGCCGAAGATGCGGGCACGCCCGTTGCGACGCAAATTCGTTTAGAGACAGGTGAGATTACCGAAATAGATCCTGCAGAACAGGGCGGTAAGCGTATTCCTGTGGATAAATCTAGCATCCCACTGGAGGCTTTAATTGAGCGTGAACCCTTAAGTGCTAAAAAAGCACGCCGCTTAGCAA
>WTCM01000032.1 GCA_013138595.1 Methyloprofundus sp.
TTATCTTGAATAGCATCAATGGCTGCATCACTGTTGAAATTAGATAATAATAAATTAAAATCATACTCTAACGGAATGAGCGCACTCTCTTGGGCTTGGGAAATACTTAAAAGTAACTTTTGAATGGCATCTTTTGATGAATCACTAATCTCCTGATGATTAAGTCCTTTTAGTTTGTAACTGTCTTTATTTTCTATTTTAAAATCTATATTATCTTTTTTTAATGCACTTTTTAGATTATTAATATTACGTCTAAAGTAAGCGCTTTGATCAGATTGAGCTAGCATATCTGCTTTAGAAAAAACTAAGTTAAATTTATTTTGATACCCATTTAAATAAATCCATTCAATCGCTCCTTGTCCACCTGTTGTAAATGGCTTACCAGCATCCTCTAGTAATATAATATTATTGCAAAAGTTAAAAAAATCATAATGACGCGCTGATAAAGTATCTCTTTTGTCAGCGTAAGAATGCCCTATGCCTTCGCCATCAATTAACATAAATTCTAAGTCATTATCTAACCAATCTGCTAATAAGTTACCTTCAATACGAATATAGTCTGCTAAAATCGCAATAGAACCAAATTCATGGCTAAGCAATCGCTTATTTTCAAGAATAAAGGCATCTTTATCTCTAATACCCTCAATGACAATGGTATCCTTAGTAAATAATTGATGTTCATTACCACAAGCCTGATTAAAATTATTTTCTATTTCATCTAAAATATGAACAACAATCTGTTGAATTTCAGTTTGTATGCTTGGAGGAGAAAATAAAGTCTCATCATTAATCGTTTTTTTTGCTATTAAGGGTAATACAATATTTTTAATTGTTTCAGCTATTTCTTTAAAAGTAGCTGAACTGACCATAAGGTGTAACTTAAAATGTTCATCAGGTAATTGTTCTAGTTCGTAAACGATATCTTCAATACTACCTTCATTTTCTTTGGCTTTTAAAATAGCATTCTGAATCAACTCTTCAATTGAGCAACTAATATCCTCTAGTTTTTTAAGAATAATAGTGGTTTTGAAAGGTTTATCTTTTTGAAAAACATATTCAGTTGGTGTAGTCGTTGTTCGGCTATGTGCTGTAATGGGGAACTCATGCTTTTTAGAGCCAATAATATGCTGTACTAATGATGTTTTTCCCGCGCCTGTGCAACCAATAAGATAAGCTTTTTTTATGTCAGGTATTTTTCCTAAAATATCTTGTATTGATTTAAAATCTCTCATTGTGATCGCCTTACATAATTTGAATTCAGGTCTAAAGCAATGTTTAAATTTAGGATCATCAGCTTTAATCTTTAAAAGGGAGCATTATTTATTACCACGCAAATATTGGGAAACACTACGCTATTTCACCCTTCTTCGAGCTTATGAAAATTTTACAAGCTAAAGAATAAGAAGATCGAAGCTTTTCAAAAGAGTTATTTATGATGCATCTAAAGGTATTTAGATTATCCCATATAAGGGCTTTTAAACTAATAGGAATAAATAAGACACAATAATAAAACAGCTTATGTAAATAATAAGGCGTATTTTATGATTTTTTTAAAAAATGTGGCAAGAACTGCCGATTATTATGAATTAGCCGCTATTTGATATAGGGCTATTTGATGACTTAACAAGGATGTCTAGGTGACATTATGTTACAGCCATAAATGGCGGAGAGGCAGGGATTCGAACCCTGGGAGGGGATAAACCCTCAACGGTTTTCAAGACCGCCGCTTTCGGCCACTCAGCCACCTCTCCCTAAGAAACGCTATAATACGCAATTTTTAGCTAAATGAAAAGCTTTTTATTGAGTAAATAAAGATAAAAATATTTTCAATTACTATATCAATACCTTAAAAATATAATTATTTATTTTCTATATACTTTTATGGCTTACTTATCCTCTTGAGCGAGTGCTTTACGCGTACTTCTTTGCTTGACGGTATTATAAATTTTAATCGATAAAATAGAGGAGGAAAGAATCAGAGTAATGGCGTTGGCGTAAATAATCGCATTATTTTCTAAATATAAGCCGTAGATTAACCATAAAAATACGCCTAGCGTAAAGGTGGCGTACATCGCTAAAGAGAGAGAATCTGTATCTCTGGTCTTAAGCGTCATGAACGCTTGTGGTAAGAATGAGATGGTGGTTAATACGGCGGCAATATAGCCGATTATTTCGGGGGTTATTTCTGGCATAATTTTATAAAAAAAACAGTCACTCAGGATGGGCAAGGAGGTTTTATCTCGTACCCATCAAATATAAACTCTATCAAAGATGGGCACGTCGTGCCTCCTTTGCCCATCCTACAAGGTACTTTACTAGCTTTTACTCACGGCTTTGGGCTATCATCAAGAATCTCGTGAACAACATTGTTATCAGCTTTAAGATTAGGAAATAAATGCGTTCTCTCCCAATACAAGCCGAACCAAATAAAAGGCGTTGTCATGAGTAAGTCAATCGCAAAATGCGCTTCCATTAATACCGTTAAACCTGCGGTACAAAATAATAAACCACCGATTAAATAGAAACGAAAACCTAAGACGATACCACTTAAAAACATGGTATGCGCCAAAATAATATGAATAGTAATGGCCGCGGCTTCTGCTTTCATCATTTCCGCATGCCAAGTTAGAAAAACCAGTAATACAGCAAAAAAAGCACTGATCCAAAAAATTAACTGATACCTTAATAAATGATCTGTTCTATACCCTGTCGCTAAAAACTTTGTTTTTTCACTTAACATTGAGGCAAAAAAGAAAACAGGGGTCATTAACAACCAGTAAAACACCCCAGCTCTTTCAGAGACTTCGATTAATACTTCACCAAAAAAACATAAAAACACCAGCACTATAAAAATTATTTCATTAATATAAATATGATTTAATGCACCCTCCATATTCCACTTTGATTTTTCTGTTACTTGTTCAGCCATGACATAACTCCTGCTAAATAACTTTTGAAAATTGCTGTGTTTTGCTATTCAGATAACGATCAAAACACATACAAATATTGCGAATTAATAACCGCCCTGCGGTTAAGACAGCGATACCTTGCTCATCAACCGTTAATAAACCATCTTGCTGCATACCTTGTAACATTTGCAATTCATCAGAAAAATAATCTTTAAATTGAATCTTATATTGCGCTTCAATCACTGAAAAGTCCAAAGAAAAATGACAAATTAACTGGGTAATCACCGCACGGCGTAATTTATCATCATCATTTAAAGTATAGCCTTTAAAAACAGGTAATTGCCCATCTCCAATCACTAAGTCATAAGATAATAAGTCTTTTTCATTTTGCACATAACTATCCCCTACACGCCCGATTGAAGTAATGCCAAAACCGACTAAGTCACAATCCGAATGGGTAGAATAGCCTTGAAAATTACGATATAACTTGTTTTCACGCTGTGCAATCGCAAGCTCGTCATCAGGTTTGGCAAAGTGATCCATACCGATGTAAACATAACCTGCTTCTTGTAAGCGCTGCATAATCATTTGCAGTATATCTAATTTAACTTCTGCACTGGGCATGTCGGCTTCGTTGATCTGCCGCTGCGTTTTAAAACGCGCGGGCAAATGTGCGTAGTTAAATATTGAGAAACGACTCGGTTCTACCGCAAGAATTTTATCCAGCGTGACTGAAAATGAGGCGACTGTTTGTAATGGTAAGCCGTAGATTAAATCAATACTGGTTGAGCGAAAACCTTCTTTTCGTGCCGCTTCTAATACCGCAAAAGTTTGTGCTTCTGACTGAATACGATTAACCGCTTTTTGTACTGCGGGATCAAAATCTTGCACACCTAAACTAATTCGATTAAAACCCAGTTCACGCAACTGCTTGATGGTTTTATCATCGGTGGCACGTGGGTCAATTTCTATGGAATATTCGCCTGTGTCATCGTCTTTTAAATTAAAATGCTGATGCGTTGCCGCCATTAAACGACTCATTTGATCGTAATCTAAAAAAGTAGGGGTTCCACCGCCCCAGTGTAATTGATTAACCGTGCGAGTTTTATCAAATAATGCGCCTTGCAGCTCTATTTCTTTAAATAAATTAGCGAGGTAGGGTTCGGCATGTTCTCTATTTTTGGTAATAATTTTATTACAGGCGCAGTAATAACAAACTGTGTCACAAAAGGGCACATGAAAATACAACGATAAAGGACCGCCACGTGCATTGGACAATTCTATTTGTTGTCGATAGTCTTGCTGAGTGAAGCCATCGTGTAGCTCTAATGCGGTTGGGTAAGAGGTGTAACGCGGGCCTGATTTATCGTAGCGATTAATCAGCTTTAAATCGAATTTTACGGATTGATCCATGATATTTTTTTCCATTGTAGGGTACGCACTGCGTACCTTTAGTATAGGCAAAGAGGCTTTATCTCATACCCATCAAATGCAATGCCTGTAAAGATGGGCACGTCGTACCTCCTTTGCCCATCCTACAAGGTATTCGTTTACAATTCGCGAGTGGCACTAAAAGTAATTTCAGGCCAACGCTCTTCGGTGAGTTGTAAATTAACTCGGCTAGTGGCTAGGTACACTAAATACCCGCCGCCATCTTTCGCTAAATTATCGAAGGCTCTTTTCTTAAATTCTTCAAATTTGATAGGGTCATCAGAACTTACCCAACGCGCTGTATTGATTGCAATATTATCGTAAACACATTCAACATTGTATTCGGCTTTTAAGCGGAAAGCGGTGACATCAAACTGTAAAACACCGACCGCGCCTAAAATTAAATCATTATTTTTTAAAGGTTTGAATAGCTGCGTCGCACCTTCTTCTGTTAATTGCACTAAGCCTTTTTGCAGTGCCTTACCGCGTAAAGGATCCTTTAAAACCACGCGGCGAAATAATTCAGGGGCAAAATAAGGAATACCTGAGAATTTTAAGACCTCACCTTCTGAAAAAGTATCACCGACCTGAATCGTACCGTGGTTATGTAAGCCGATAATATCGCCTGAGTACGCTTCTTCTACGTTTTTACGAGTCGCTGCTTTAAAAGTAATCGCATTTGAGACTTGGATTTTTTTACCCAAACGCACATGGTTAATTTTCATGCCTTTATCAAATTTCCCCGAGGAAACTCGTAAAAAGGCAATTCTATCTCGATGTGATGGGTCCATATTGGCCTGAACTTTAAACACAAAACCACTAAAGTCCTCTTCATAAGCATCTACAAAACGCTGATCCGCTTTACGCCCTTTTGGGTGGGGTGCGTAATCTGCAAAAGCATCTAATAACTCTAAAATACCAAAGTTATTAATAGCCGAGCCAAAGAAAACGGGGGTTTGTGTACCCGCTAAATAAGCCTCTAGGTCAAATTTATTACTAGCACCTTGCACTAATTCTATTTCTTCGCGTAATTCATCGGCCTGATCTTCGAGTAGTTCATCTAATAAAGGGTTATCTAGCCCTTTAATCACATCCCCTTCAACAATTTTTCCACCATGTGTGGCACTGAATAAATGCACCGTATCGGTATACAGGTGATATACGCCTTTAAAACGCTTGCCCATTCCAATCGGCCAAGTCATCGGTGCGCAATCAATATTTAAAACAGACTCGACTTCATCTAATAAATCAATCGGGTCGCGCCCTTCTCTATCGAGTTTATTAATAAATGTTAAAATCGGCGTGGTACGTAATCGACACACTTCCATGAGTTTAATGGTACGATTTTCTACCCCTTTCGCGACATCAATCACCATTAAAGCAGAATCCACCGCCGTCAAGGTACGATAAGTATCTTCGGAAAAATCCTCATGTCCTGGTGTATCCAGTAGATTGATAATGCAGCCTTTATGTTCAAATTGCATCACTGAAGTGGTCACGGAAATACCCCGTTGCTGCTCCATTTCCATCCAATCGGAGGTCGCATGTCTATCGGCTTTACGCCCTTTTACTGACCCTGCTTGCTGAATAGCACCACCAAATAAAAGTAGTTTTTCAGTTAAGGTGGTTTTACCCGCATCGGGGTGAGAGATAATCGCAAAAGTACGGCGTTTATTGATTTCTTTCGCGTGTATGGATTCTAGTTCTTGATTCATTAAGTTGGTGTGTACTTAAGTTATTGCTAAGCATAAAAATGTACTGATTTTAACAAAATTTAGGCACCTTTCATATAAGCAATAGCAAAGCACCAAAAAGATAACATCCCTTGAAGAGATGTTATCTTGAGAGTATCTGATGTTAAATTTAGAGGCTTAGCTTTAATTTTAATGCAGTGCTTTTCCACAACCGATAAAAACCTGCCCATCCAGCTTAACAGTGACTTTTGATTCAAAAGATTCACCACTCATGCTGTCTTGGCAAGAAATCTCAGAAATGGTCATTTGCATATCGTGATCATCATTATCTAATGTATACACAGATTCACCATTTACTGCATCAGTCACAGGCTCGGTCGTTTTAAAAACATGCTGTACCATTTCGGGCTGAAAACGTACAAAAACCACGCTACGCTGACCCATTTCAACTATCCAACCTGGCTCATTACCTAAAGCTCTAAAATCAACACCTTTTAATTTGGCATTTTCCCAAATTGCTTTAGATCGGTTGTTTTTACAAGCCGTATATTGAGTAGCTCCTAAATCCAATATAGCTTCCTCGCCTTTATTCCAAAAACTCACAGTCTCAGTGTCATTGGCATACTTGACACCTGATGCGGTAGGAACAGATTTCAATTGCAAAGTTTCTTCTGGTAAAAAGACCCAAGCTTGATCATTATCCGCACTGACAGTAAAGTCATCAGCAGCTGGACATTCATAAACAAAGGTTGTTGCTTTGATTGAAAGCGCATCCATTCGCATCGGTACAATAGTCTCTGGATCGACTTCTGGCTCGGTAAAATATGCACAGCCTGTTAATAAACTATAAGTAAGCCATAAAACTGGCAGTTGAAATTTAAACCTTTGCATCATTCCTTCCTCTTTATAAAAGTAACATCAAAATTCACCATTGTAACAGTCTAGCTCGTGATCTATCAGCTTTGAAAAGCGTTTTGTAAAAACTTGCATAGACTTATCTTTGGCTGCGCTCACCTTGATATGAGTCACTGTGATTGCCTGGTCTCTTGGCATAATATCTAATTCTAACTGAGTCTGCTCTGCGAGCTGCTCTTTAGCTTTATTTGCACGTTCCATACTACTAAATAAGCCTAATGAAATGCGCCACCTTAAAGGCCCTTTGATCACTAACCAATAATCAGTGATACCTAGCCGCTTAATCTTACGCTCAATCACTTTTGCTTTTTTAAAGCTAGCTTCAGCAGCTGTCAGCACCCAATAAGTATGATTGACAGCATGTTGTTGCTGTTCAAATATATCTAATTGAAAACCTTTACGCTTAATTTTTTGACTAATTTTTGCTTCGCTGTACTTGCCTGTTTTTAATTGGTAGCACGCTTCAATTCTATTATTCGGCTTTACTGGCATCAGCGCTATGGATGCAGACTCTACCACTATGGGAAGCGTTGCTTTTTCAACGAGACTCGCGGGTAATAATGCTTCCTTACCTTCTTCGGTCAATTCAATAAGCTCTATATTTTTCGGTTGCTCACCTACGATCACTTCCTGAGATGCTTGCTCAGTAACTTCACCCAGCAATACCTCGGTGCTTTCTTTAACTACTTCAACAGCAGCTAGTTCTTGCAACTCCTCACCTGCGACAACTGTTTGAGGCTCTTGCTTGGCAGCCTCACTCAGTAATACCTCAGTATTTTCTTTAACTGTTTCAACAGGGGCTAGCTTTTGTAGCTCCTCACCTACTGCAACTTTATGAGGCTCTTGTTCAGCAGCCTCGCTCAGTAGTACCTCAGTATTTTCTTTAACTGTTTCGACAGCCGCTAGCTTTTGCAATTCCTCACCTGCAGCAACTTCTTGCCCTCCTTGTTCAGCAACGTCATTCAGCAATACTTCAGCACTTTCTTTAACTGTTTCGGCAGAAGTTAGTTCTTGCAACTCCTCACCTACGACAACTGTTTTAGGCTCTTGCTTGGCTGCCTCACTCAATAATACCTCAGCATTTTCTTTAACTGTTTCAACAGGGGCTAGCTTTTGTAGCTCCTCACCTACTGCAACTTTCTGAGGCTCTTGTTCAGCGACTTTATTCAGTAATGCTTCAGTAGTCGCTATCTTTTGCAGCTTCGCATCCGCAACAATTTCTTGAGGCTCTTGCTCAACGACCTTATTCGCTACAGCTTCATGCGGTTTCTCTGCAACCAAAATAACAGGCTTCTGCTTAGCGACTTCACTTAGTAAGACTATTTTCTCAGCATAACGCGTGGAATCGGCATGGTTCTCAAAACTAGGTGGCAGGTAAATTTCAGGCGCACCTTTTCTGTATTCCCAAAAGAAAAATATAATATTGATTAAAACAAGCCCAAAAAAAATAATTCTCGCCATAATATTTATTCCTTGCTAAATAGAGCCAAACCTTTAAAAATCAATTTTGTATCCACAATAGCCTCTAGTTTTAAACTATCGACTATCAACTCAGCATCCCCACCTGTCACGATTAATGGTAGCAATTTATTATCATATTTTCTGCCTACCTCTATAAATCCTTTTATCGCACTTAAGTTACCATTAAATATCGCCGCTTCAGTATCATTCGCCAAGCCACGTTGATAATGCTCAGAGTTAGGTGTTAAGTTCGCCGTGCCACGCTGTAATGCTTGCTGCATTAAGTTCAATCCTGGCATAATCATGCCACCTAAATGCATTCCTTGCTGATCCAATACATCTAAAGTAATCGCCGTACCACAATCCACAATACAAACAGCTGGGCTATAATGATGCTGAGCAGCTAATAATACTAACCAACGATCTACGCCTAATTTTTCAGGCTTTGCATAAGCATTCGTGACACCGTAAGCTGTTTTGGTGCTGCGCACTTCTTGTATTTCTAAACCCGACCAAAGCTGCTCCACGATGTCCGTCAACAATTGCTTTAGTGTGCTAGAACCCACCACCGATAAATAAATCGCTTGTGGTTGTGGTAAAACTCGCCAAGCATTCAAGACACTTTGCTTAATATCACCTTCAATATGACTTACGGCAGATATAGCGCCTAGTTGCCCTGCTTGCCATTCCAGCCATTTAAGCCGTGTATTGCCTAAATCTATCAGTAATATCATTGCTTGCGGAAACTCACTTCACCTGATGCAAAGCGCTGCACTCGCCCGTCTTCAGTTTTTAATAACAATAAGCCTTCGTCATCAATACCCTGCACAGTACCCTCCACTTGCATTTTACCTACAAACAAGCTGATGGCTTGTCCTTGCATACAATCATATTCACGCCACCTGTCTCTATAGTACGCAAAAGGCTGTGATGAATAATGCCTAGTGACCTGTAATAACTGTTCTATTAAAGCGGCAACCAGTTGATTGCGCGACGGTTGCGCTTGCTGTTGCCCTGATGCATTGAGTATTTGCTGTAAATCAACCCAATCTTGCTCTATTCCAGTTGCATCTTGCTCTGCTAAATATAGATTTAAACCCAAGCCGATCACCGCGCTACAAGGCCCATCACTTTCACCTGAGACTTCAACGAGAATACCGCCTAATTTCTTCTGCTGCCAATAAATATCATTCGGCCATTTTAAACCCACATTTTTAATATGGAAAACTTTTAATGCATTAATGACCGCCACACCTATTGCTAAACTCAAGCCAGATAAGCTAGCGGGGCCTTGCTCAAAGCGCCATAAAATAGAGAGATAAATATTACTACCAAAGGGTGAAACCCATGTTCGACCACGCCGACCACGCCCCGCAACTTGCTGCTCTGCAAGACAAATGATTGCACTACTATCAGGTTCTTTATGTGCTAATGCGGATAAATAACTATTGGTTGAATCAATTTGATCATGCAGTTCAAAGCTCTTAATATGCGCGGCTATTGCCTGCGGAATCAGGGCATAAATTTTTTCTTTATCTAACAGCTCTAATTGCCTATTCAGGCGGTATCCTTTACCTGTGACCGCAGAAATTTCCAGCCCATAGGCTTCCAGTGCGTTAATATGCTTCCAGATAGCGGAGCGACTCAAGGCTAACTGTTCGGCTAAATGAGTACCTGAATGAAACTCGCCGTCAGATAATAAGTGTAGTAGAGATTTTTGTGTATTTGAAAATTGCACTGTAAGGAGAGAGTTTGGCGTATTGCCATTAAGTTTAAATTAAGACATAGACCAATAAAATCAAAGTATTGAAAAGATAACATGTCACTTCTCAACATCCACTGGCACGAAATAATATAAGATCTCGTCATTCCTGCAGTCTTTTAGCAGGAATCTATGTTTAACGTGGATTCCCGATAAACAAACTTCGGGAATGACGGTCTTTTTGCCTATGATTTTATTTAAAATAAGTCCTTAACTTAACTGCCGTGAGGCTAGTAGCTAGAGGTAGATCCCCGCCAAAAGCATGCGGGGATGACGAGACATCGACTAAGCACCTTCAAGTGTTACGGGTATAGCCTGCTTTACAACTATTTCAACATCAACTGTTGTCCAAAAGCGCCTAGCTCTTGAGCAAAAGAAGCGCCTAGTTTTCCTGTCAAACGGTCAATCAAGCGTTCTTCAATGGTAAAATTAACTCGCTTTTTAGCTTTAATAAT
>WTCM01000059.1 GCA_013138595.1 Methyloprofundus sp.
GAATATATAGAAGTTTTTTATAATCGAGAAAGAATACATTCGGCTAATGATTACCTATCACCTGTCGATTACGAAATACAGCAAAAAGCTGTGTAAACTTGTGTCCTGAATAGTGTTGACACATCACTATTAAAAAAACAAACCTTAAGGAATTCACATAGAAAACAAACCCCACACTGAACCCTACATAATAATTTAATATTCAATAGCTTACATATAACACATAGTTAACTTTGGTGTTTGACAGACAAAAAGTTAGATTGACGTATTCTGTTGATCTTTTCTCTACCACAATAGAAAAAACAACGAGGCATACGTCAGTGAATAATAATATTATTGTAAAAGTTCGAGTGTCCTTTGATACGATTGAATGGGAAAATGGTATAGACCTTAATCCCCCGTTTGTTTATGAAAAATGCTCTAAAGGAATACCCACTTAGAAATATGAAAACAATGCTTAAAGAACCTTTATTGGTTTTTTTATTATTAGGCACGGCACTATTCGTACTCTTCCAACAAGTCGCTGAACAACCGACAGAACAAGCTGAAATTACTGTTTCAGCAGGACGCTTACAAGCACTGACATTAGCCTTTAAAAAAACGTGGCAACGCCAGCCAGATCAAACGGAATTAAAAGCCTTAATTGATAACTATATCCGCGACGAAGTGTATTACCGTGAAGCTTTGGCGATGGGGCTAGATAAAGACGACACTATTATCAAGCGTCGTTTACGCCAAAAAATGGAATTTATTTCGGAGGATATTGCACGCTTAGACCCCGCGACTGAGCAAGAGTTACAAGCTTTTTTAAGCGCCCATCCTGAGACCTACCGATTAGATTCTCGCTTTAGTTTTCAGCAGATTTATATCAATAGCAATCAACGGGGTGCAACGGCTCAGGCGGATGCACTTGCTTTATTGGCGAAACTTAAAATAGCAGAACTGGATATTAGCCAACTCGGTGATTCGCTAATGGTGAAACAAAGCTTTAGCAATGAAACGGAAAGGGAAATTAAACGTATTTTAGGTTCACAGTTTTTACTAGGCCTACAAACAATGCCAATAGGCAGCTGGCAAGCACCGATTAAATCGGGCTTTGGCTTGCATTTAGTGCGTATAGAGAACTATATAGCAGGTGCAGTCCCTGAACTTAAGCAAGTACGTGATTTAGTGGTGCGTGACTGGGAAGTAGAAAAGCGTAAGCGTACAAATGAAGAGTTTTATAATAGTATGCGTGAGAATTATAAGGTTAGTGTGAAAAAGACTGCGCTGTAATGTACTACATCGTAGGCTGGGTTAGATTTTTTTGCGTAGCAATAAAAACGTAACCCAGCATCTTTGAATTTGCCTAAAATGCTGGGTTACGTTTGCCGCGCTACGCTTGCAAATCTAACCCAGCCTACGGATAATAATATGGAAATGAGACGATTTAAATTACTTTTTATTTTTATCTGCCTATTCTGCAGTGTTTCAATCAATACCAGCTATGCCGATGAATACCGCCCTGCTTATCTTGAAATTCAACAGCGCAGCCGCAGCGATTACGATGTGCTATGGAAAGTCCCTGCGCGTGATGCCGATAAGCGTTTAAGCTTGTATGTGGAATTTGCGGATGATGTAGAGACTATTAAACCGATACGCGCCAACTTTGTTAGCCGTGCTTTTATAGAGCGTTCTAGTATTCGTCATCAAGACGGGTTAACAGGCAGTAAAATCAATATTAAAGGCTTACAGCGCGTTGCTACCGATGTTTTAGTGCGTATTCAACACTTAGATGGTAGCTCTGAAACCACGCGCTTAAATGCAGGTAATACGTCCTTTATCGTTGCGGGGGTGGCGCAATTTTGGGAAGTGGTGGAAACCTATTTATTATTTGGTGTTGAGCATATTTTAGGCGGTTATGACCATTTATTATTTATCGCTTGTTTGATTTTTATTGCAGGGGCTTGGCAACGAATGTTACTCACGATTACAGGCTTTACACTGGCGCACTCTATTACTTTAACGCTTGCTGCTTTAGACTTAGTACGCCTGCCAATTCCACCTATAGAAGCGGTAATCGCCTTATCTATCGTTTTTCTAGCGCGTGAAATTGCCTTGGATCGACGCGATACACTCACTTGGCGCTACCCAATTATTGTGTCTAGTAGTTTTGGGCTATTACATGGTTTTGGCTTTGCTTCAGCACTCAGTGAAATAGGTTTGCCACAAACAGAAATACCTGCGGCTTTGCTTGCCTTTAATGTGGGTGTGGAAGTGGGGCAGTTAATCTTTGTTACGCTGATATTGCTTGCTTTTGGGGCTTTAAAATTTATGTCTCATACTTTCAATGCCCAGCTAGCGCAGAATTTAAAGCCATTAGAAAAACCTGTGGCTTATATGATTGGAGGGGTTACGGTGTTTTGGACGCTACAACGAGTGGTAGGTTTTTGGGCTTGAGTCAGCAAGGGCAAATACAAAAACTTGCCCTTACGGTTAATACTCACTTATTCATCACCCCAGCTTTTTTTTAATGCGCGCTGGTTATCCGCTTTATCCCTTTCTCTGCCCGCCTGACCTCTTAGGTCTTTAGAGTGCCTTCTATCAAAGGTTTCACTCTCTTCTGCTGCATCGGCTTGTTTGTCTAAATCGCGAGCATTACTTTCATGCTCATCAATTAATTTATCTGCTTTGTCTTTAGTATATCCCATGATATTCACCTTTTTATCGTGATTTTCTGACTAAAAAATGTATCTTTTTACATAAACTACAGTTTCATATAAACACTAATCCAATTTTATATCAAGCACTTTTAATAAGGTATTTAAATAAGCTACGCTAAATACAAAATGATCTCTGCTTATTTTCCGAAAAATAAGCCATATCACATATACTCAATGTTATATCACTCACTTTTTAAGTTATCACAATAGCCTGTATACCTAAGTAAATTGGGTATGCTAATATACTCCTTATGGAAATCAACGAACTTATTAGCTCCCCTATTTTTATTGCCTTTTTGATAGGCCTTTTTAGCAGCATACATTGTGTGTCAATGTGTGGTTCTATCATTGGTACTTTATCACTTAGCCTTAAACCTGAAATTCGTCAAACTAAATCTAAAATGATTGCCTTTATTTTTAGCTATAATTTTGGACGTATTTTTAGTTATATGCTTGCTGGGCTTATTATTGGTCTTATTGAATCATTACTGACGCTTCCCTTAGGTGAAGCACACGACCACCGCTTTTTAGAAGTTTTTTCTGCTTTAATTATTACAGGTGCGGGCTTTTATATTGCAGGCTGGTTTCCTAATTTTGCTTATATAGAAAAAACGGGCTCGCTCTTTTGGAAGACCATAGAACCTTACGGGCGTAAATTAATTCCTGTCTCTAGCCTACCCCAAGCCTTTATGTTTGGCATGGTCTGGGGCTGGATTCCTTGTGGTCTTGTGTATACAGCTTTAGCTTTAGCCGCCACATCAGGTGATATTGCAACCAGTATATTTATTATGTTAGCCTTTGGTTTAGGCACTCTACCTGCGGTTGCTAGCACAGGTATCGTTAGCACTTTTATCAGTCGTATCAATAGTGTACCTGCAGCAAAACAAGTAGTCGGTATCTTTTTAATCTTTGTTGCCATTATGAGCGTATGAGTCATTTCAATTCTATTATTAGCCATACACCTGTTTTTGATAATGTGCTGCGTAGTGCACGTATGGTGGCTGCCACAGATGTCACAGTACTGATCAAAGGGGCAACGGGCACAGGTAAAGAGGTGCTCGCTAATGCCATTCAAAAAGATAGCCAGCGCGCTGATAAACCTTTTATTATCTTAAACTGCGCGGCTCTACCTGAGTCCTTAATTGAATCTGAATTATTTGGTCATAAAAAAGGCGCTTTTACAGGGGCTATTGCGAATAAAACAGGTATTTTTCAAGCCGCTGATGGGGGCACTTTATTTCTGGATGAGATCAATTCTCTCCCTCTTACTGCGCAAGCAAAATTATTACGCTTTTTAGAAAACGGAGAGTGTTTAGCGGTAGGAGATACAGCGCCTTATAAGGTCGATGTACGCATTATTTCAGCCTCGAATACTGACTTGCAAAAACAAATTGCCGAAGGCAATTTTAGGGAAGATTTATATTTTCGTCTGAATGTGATTCCACTAGAAATACCTGCATTAAAAGACCGAGTCGAAGATATTGAGCATTTAATCAAACATTTTAATGAGCATTTTGCTAAAACACATTCTAGGCAAGCCCCTAAGTTTAGTAAACAGGCAATTAAGATCTTACAAAATTATAATTGGCCCGGTAATATCAGAGAATTACGCAACTTATGTGAGCGTACCTCGGTCTTATTATCAGGACAACTCATAGAAGCAGAGAACTTTCCACATGACTTCTTTTCCACTCAATCCAGCCCTGATAGTGATAAATCTGATTTTGCTTTACCTGAAGTGGGTTTAAGCCTAGATAAACTAGAAGCTGACCTTATTCACCAAGCTTTACAAAGAACCAATGGCAACCGCGCCAAGTCTGCACGTTTATTAGGGCTCACTCGCGACACCTTATTATATAGAATCCAAAAGCATGGCTTAGCAAAACAATAGCCACCAGCCAAACACAGCTGTTAGTTAAAAATAGGCCAAAGTGATTCAGTGCATACTTCTAAGTACTACTCGCTGTCTGTAGCTGCGGAGTTCTCCATATAATGAGAATGAACCCGCAGCTACAGCCATTGATATCTAGCCATACCTACGATATTTACTTCGTTCAAAATGGAACTTTCACACCCTCCTAACCTTCAAGCAAAAAACCTTAAATAAAACCATACATTTGATATATAAGTATTTTTTCATATAATAAGTGATAAAAAAAGACTCAAAACCCCAATAAGCCCCTCACTATAAAAACTAACCTTATAATTAAATATCAGTACCCTTGAATATTAGAAATAAAATCGCGATAATAGTAAGGATAATTTTCTCAGTCATCGTTAACGCCTGTTACTCTGTCTCCTTTTCAGGAACACTGCTAACTGTGTCACACAGATACGCTACTATATCAAAATAGGCATCTCTTAAATTCTTAAAATTTTAAGAAGTATAAATACCTTTCTTTTATATCGTATATCCATAAAACGATCTTAGCCGTTAACAATAATTTTTTATTTTTTTAGGAGTATAGGTTTGAAAATCAGTGTATTTGGAATGGGTTATGTTGGAGCCGTTTGTTCCGCTTGTTTTGCAAAAGATGGCCACCAAGTCATTGGCATCGACCCTCAAGCAGTCAAAGTAGAGTTAATCAATAGTGGAAAATCACCGATTATCGAAGAGGGGCTAGAAGAGCTTATCGCTGCTGGTGTTGCTTCAGGTAATTTAAAAGCCTTACAAGATGCAGCAACTGCAGTTAAAGAAACAGATATTTCCATTATCTGCGTAGGCACACCTAGCCGAGCCAATGGCAGCCTAAATTTAGACTATATCAAACTCGTTTGTGAAGAGATTGGTGCAGCAATCAAAGAAAAAGGCTCACGTCATATTGTCGTGATGCGTAGTACGGTATTACCCGGTACGGCAAATGATATTGCAATTCCTGCACTAGAAGCTTTCTCTGGACAAAAATTAGGTGAAGGCTTTGGTTATGTCTCTAATCCTGAGTTCTTACGAGAAAGTACCGCTATTTTTGATTTTTACAACCCACCTAAAACAGTGATTGGTGAAACCGATACTGAAAGTGGAGAAGTGATTGCTTCTCTCTATACCGATCTACCTGCGCCATTGATTCGTACAGAAGTTAAAGTCGCAGAAATGGTAAAATATGCGGATAACAGCTGGCATGCCGTTAAAGTTAGTTTTGGTAATGAGATTGGAAATATTGCTAAGAACTTAGGCATTGACGGACAGCAAGTCATGGAAATCTTTTGCCAAGATAAAAAGCTTAACCTATCTCCTTACTACTTAAAACCTGGCTTTGCCTTTGGTGGCTCTTGTCTACCTAAGGATGTTAGAGCTATTACTTATAAGGCAAGAGATCTGGATATTAATACCCCGTTACTTGCCTCTTTAATTCCTAGTAATGTAGAGCAAATCCTATCGGCTTTTAACTTATTAAAACAAACAGGTAAGAAAAAAGTCGCTATGCTAGGTATTAGCTTTAAAGCGAATACCGATGATTTACGTGAGAGCCCTTTAGTTGAGCTAGTTGAACAAATGATTGGTAAAGGCTATGACATCAAAATTTATGATAAATGTGTCAGTATTGCCGCATTAGTCGGTGCTAACAAAGAATATATTTTAGAACATATTCCACATGTTTCTGACTTATTGGTCGATGATGTTAACGACGCAATTCAACATGCTGATGTCGTGATTATCGGTAATAATGCGGCTGAATTTCAAGATATTAAAGCTTCATTAACAGATGAGCAACATATTATTGACTTAGTCAGAATTGAAAATCTGGAAGACCATCCACATTATCAAGGCATTTGCTGGTAAATGGCATAAAAAAGGGCGCACCCTATAAGGCGCGCCCTTTTTACTAAGCTAATTTGGGTTAGCAACTTAACACGGAACATTATTAGTAACGTAGGTGCAAATTTATCTGCACTATGCGGCTAAAGCCGCACCTACGAATAATACCGCTATACTGCGTGTCACGCGTTAAATGTGTAGCCCTAATTTGTATTCAATCACTAATCAACAAACTCCACCCATTTACACTTATCTTTGACCAGTGCCGAAGTACTTTCGCCGCCAATTCCATGGGCAATCAAAGAGACCACACGATCATCACTATCATAGCCAGTATGTGCAGTCAGCGGATTCGCAAACTTCCCCATGCCAAACAAATCAATCACGTGAGCGACATTGATATTAATATTGGTAATTTCAGCACAGAGCCTTGAATCTAAGTGATTTTGTGCAAATTCTTGAGGAATCGCATAGCTTAATAAATCATTTGGATCACTAAAGGCAATAATAGAGGTTGAATTCACTAAGCGCTCAGCATAACGACTTCCACCAGGCACACAATACTCTGCATATTGACCCGTAATCTCAGTAGGGTCTTCACCCATTTCTAATAAAGGAAGTTGGTTCGACATCAAATAAAAAGGAATTTTCTTTTTTTGAAACGTTTCAATAAATTTTGCAGCCCCCATTTGTAACTGCCCTTCTTCTTTCCGCATCGCTAAAATCTCAGCAATACTGTGAATCCCATCCATGACAATACGACTTCCTAAACTATGTGACACAACTGCATATTCATCACTCTCTAGGTATTTTGCTGCATCTCTATTAATACGACATTCTTGAGTGACTCCCGTAGGTAAAGCATCCCACTCTAAGCCTATCATCCAACAAAAAGCACCTCGAAAAGAGGTCAGTATCTGATTGCGACTTTTACCTAAATAAATCATCGGATCTGGGCTGGTATCATTAGAAAATTCTTTCAACATCTGGTTCACACCCGCGCGTCGAAATGAATAAGCACCAGAGGTATCATATTTAAGCTCTGCTTTTTCTGGGTTAGTAATCGCAGACCATGTTAATTCATAAAATAACATTTCTCGGCTTTGATCTTGACTTAATAAGCGCGTGATTCTCAGCGTACCTAAGTCTTGATCAGGAAACTCATGATTAATTAATTTAATTTCTTTATATCGCGAACTTTTAATAGGTAATTGAAGTTCAGCGGCTAACTTTTCTTTAAACTGCGTGCTATAACCTGGTATATGTGTTCCAACTCCATGCACCATCAATACTTTTAATGAATCACTTGCCTCATTAAAACTCTGCTGCATACCACCAAAGCTTTTACCATCCACACGACATTCACGTAAATCTTCCTCGGTTTGCTTGTCCAGAAAGGCGGTCGCGATCCCCTCACCAAAGCTAGCACAGCCCGAAAGCAGTGCGCTCACTAATAATATGGATAATTTTTTTTTCATCTCTTGGTTTCCTTGTGGGTGAATCGCTGCGCATTCGCAGGTAGTTTTTCAAAAATGGGATGTTTGGGCATTTTATACTGTTCAGGATAATATACACCGCCTAAATATAAGCCATGAGGTGCCGCAGTCACGCCCCCTTTTTGTCTATTTTTAGTGATTAATAATTCTTCTGTCCACTCTATCGGCTGCTCACCTGAACCTATCGCGATTAAAACCCCCGCAATATTGCGCACCATATGATGCAAAAAAGCACTTGCGGATATATCTATAATCACTTGCTCGCCCTGTCGATACACATCAATAAAATACATTAAACGCATCGGGCTAAGGGATTGACATTTTAAGGCACGGAATGAGGTAAAATCATGTCTCCCCACCAAAGACTGCGCGGCTAAATGCATTTTATCGGCATCTAAGGGGGCATGACACCAAGTCACACGGTCGCGCTGTAAAGCCGATTTAGTGGCTGGACGGTTAAGGATAATATAACGGTAAAAGCGAGCAATAGCACTATAGCGCGCATGAAAATCACCGATAGCTTCTTGTGCCCAAATAATACGTACATCAGCGGGTAAGTTTGCATTAATCCCTAGTAACCAAGATCGCTCACTACGCACCGCATCTGTCTCAAAATGCACCACTTGCTCTAAGGCATGTACGCCTGTATCCGTTCGCCCTGTACAAATCACACTCACGGCGTGGTTTGCCACTTGAGAAGCGGCTTTTTGTACTTCATCTTGAACGGTACGCACTCCCCCCTTCTGCCATTGCCAGCCGAAGAATTCGCTGCCATCATATTCTATGCCTAAAACGATACGTGTCATGCTGGTATTTATTGGAGTTATGTTTACAGTAAACTATTTTAACAGAAGCCATAAAGAGAAGCATTTTTCAAATGCCAACGCAGTATAACGCGAAATTATTCCAAACAAGGTAATCATTTAGCAAAAACTTTACAAAATAAATAAACCTTATGCTTAATATTCCTATAGCTAAACCCCTATCTCATAGGTAAAATAAACACACTTTATGATATTTCGGTTCCCATTTTAGTGAGTTATAACATTTCAGGTATATAAAGCCATTCAGTTTTAATGCTGTGCTTTACCTGAACGGGAACCGTAATAACCCCTCACCTTCTAATATTTAAGTAACATGCGCACCTCTCAATTTCCTCTTAGTACTGTTAAAGAAACGCCTGCTGACGCTGAAATAGCCAGCCATAAACTCATGATTCGTGCGGGGCTTATTCGTAAGCTAGCATCAGGTTTATACACTTGGCTACCACTAGGACTACGCGTGCTACGCAAAGTCGAACAAATCACGCGCCAAGAAATGCAAAAAGCGGGTGCATTAGAAGTCCTTATGCCAGCGTTGCAACCTGCTGAGTTATGGCAAGAAACAGGACGTTGGGAAAAATATGGTCCTGAATTAGCACGCTTGGTTGACCGCCACGGCAGAGACTTTTGTCTAGGCCCTACGCATGAAGAAATCATTACTGATCTAGCGCGTAATGAACTAAGAAGTTATAAGCAACTGCCGATCACTTACTATCAAATACAAACTAAATTTCGTGATGAAATACGCCCACGCTTTGGGATTATGCGCTCACGTGAATTTATTATGAAAGATGCGTATTCATTCCACCTTAGTAAAGAGTCATTGCAAGAAACTTATGATGTGATGTATCAAGCCTATAGCAATATTTTTAAGGGCTTAGGCTTAAATTTTCGTGCCGTGATTGCGGATTCTGGCTCTATCGGCGGTGCTGTTTCGCATGAATTTCATGTATTAGCAGACTCTGGAGAGGATGCCATAGCCATTTCTTCTGACAGCGATTATGCGGCGAATGTGGAAAAAGCAGAAGCAGTGATACCAAGTACCACACGCACAGAAGCTAGTTTAGCATTCACTTTAGTCGATACGCCAAACCAACACAGCATTGATGATCTGGCGCAATTTTTAAAGGTGCCGGCGCGACAATGCCTGAAAACATTGATCGTTAAAGGGGAAGAAGAAAGCTTAGTTGCCTTACTCTTAAGAGGCGACCATGAGCTCAACGATATTAAAGCAGAAAAAATAGAGGGCATCCTTGCGCCACTAGAGTTTGCCAGTGATGAAGAAGTACTGAGTGCTTGCCAATGCAAGCCTGGCTCTATTGGCCCTATGGATTTAAGCATTCGTGTGATTGCTGACCGTAGCGTTAGCGTATTAGCCGATTTTGTGTGTGGTGCAAACCAAGACGGCAAACATTACACTGGGGCAAATTGGGAAAGAGACATCCCATTACCGACTGAAATTGCTGACTTACGTTCGGTTGTAGAGGGAGATATTAGCCCTGATGGCAAAGGTACTTTAAGTATTGTGCGCGGTATTGAAGTCGGACATATATTCCAATTAGGCACCACCTATAGTTCTGCAATGAAGGCAAGCGTGATTAATGAAGGTGGAAAAAGCGAAGTCATGAGCATGGGTTGTTATGGGATCGGTATTTCACGTATCGTCGCCGCCGCTGTGGAACAAAGCCATGATGACAATGGTATTATCTGGTCAGATAAACTTGCCCCTTTTCAAGTCGCTTTATGCCCGATGAATATGCATAAATCAGAACGCTTACGTGTTGCGGCAAATAAACTTTACCAAGAGCTTTGTGATGCGGGGATTGATGTTTTATTTGATGACCGTAAAGTCCGTGCAGGCTTTATGTTTTCTGATATGGAGCTGATTGGTATTCCACATCGTATCGTTTTAGGGGACCGTGGTTTAGATAAAAATAGCATTGAATACCGCGCTCGTACAGACAGTGAGAGTCAAGATATTGCTTTGGATAGTATCCTAAGCTTTTTACAAGAAAAATTAAGTTAAGGAATCAAGATGCCTAAAGCCAGTGAATTAAAACGTGGAATGATTATTGAAATCAACGAAATGCCACATGCCGTTAAAAAAGTCGATTCTCGTAGCCCCTCTTCACGAGGCGCTTCTACTTTATATAAGATTCGTTATACCAACCTTAAAACAGGTCAAAAATTAGACGAATCTTATAAAGGTGATGACTTTCTAAAAGAAGCAGATTGTATACGCGTTAAAGTTCAGTATTCTTATCATGAGGGTGATAACTATGTGTTTATGAATACAGAAGACTATAGTCAATACATGCTAAACGAAGAAGATTTAGAAGGACAACTTCCCTATATCACTGACGGCTTAGAAGGTATTACTGCATTGATTGTAGATGATAATATCCTCGGTATCGAACTCCCTGCATCGGTGGATTTAGAAATTATAGAAACAGCACCCGGCATTAAAGGCTCTTCGGCAACTGCACGTACAAAATCAGCGATATTACCCACTGGCTTAGATGTGCAAGTCCCTGAATACTTAGAAACAGGGGAAATTATTAAGATTAATACGGTGACTGGGAAGTTTATGTCTCGTGCATAAAGACGTAGAGGCGGGGTGAATACTCCGTCTCGCTTAGCCCCTTAGCTATGCAGTGTTAGCCTTTATTTTCCTAGTTCAACAATTTGATATTTACTAAATACATCAAAAATTTTTGGTGAGCTTGGCTCGACCGCTATTACTATTGGTTTACCACTGGCATCAGCCATTCCAGCCTCATATAATACCCAAGGTGAATCAGCAGCACTTTTTGTCCATAGTAGTACATATACATCTGATGCTAATATTTGTTTTTTTATTTCCGCCCGAAAATCATCCCCAGCTTTCAGGTTTATACTTGGATCCCAAATTACAGCATCTTTAAATTCAGGAATTTTATTTTTTATTTTTTCTAAAACTTGGCTAATTTTGTGATGTTCATTATACGAATAGGATAGAAATAGTTTCATTTTCTAAGCTCTGGCGTGGGAATGCCGCTTATGACGCTCCAGCGTCACGGAACGCTAGAGCGTTCTTGGCTGAATTCCCACGCTGGAGCGTGAGGAACTATGAGTTCGCTGTCTATTGCACATTACCTTAGTTGATGATATTGGAGTGTAACTATGAATAAAATTGAATACCCTTTTGAAATGAAGCCCTTATCAATAGATGATGGAGGTGGATGGTTAATTACTTTCCCAGATTTAGTTGGCTGTATGTCTGATGGTGAAACTCCAGAAGAAGCTATTAAAAATGGTAGAGATGCGATTCAGTGCTGGCTTCAAGCCTGTAAAGAAGACGGTCGAGAAATCCCCAAACCTAATGACTCCTCTAGTGGAAAGTTTATGACTCGAATTCCTAAAAGTTTACACACTCGACTCATATCCAGAGCAAAACAAGAAGGTGTCAGTATGAATGCTTTAGTTTCTTCGTTTATTGCAGAATCTTTAGGCCAAAAAGGTTCTCAATCTAAATATTTCTAACATGCACGTCCACTTAGCCGTAAAACTGGGGTCAGAGTAAGGTTTAATCTGATTTTTAATCTTACTCTGACCCTAATTCTACAAGCTTTATCGGGAATCTATGCTTAAGTAACGAGATTCCTGCTAGAAGCATGCAGGAATGACGAATTATAGCTGAGGGTTGTGGGTAATCAGGAACTAATTTAAGCAAAGCTCAACAATTCCCCTTGTCGATCAAAAGCTAAATACCTAGATAACTCACTGCCACTTTGTACTGTTTGTACCATGATTTTTAACGCTTTGTCCGCCTCTTCTGCATTAGGGACGCTGCCATTTCGACCACTCAAACAAGCGACCAGTACCAGACTCCACGCTTGCTCCATTTGCGCCGACTCCTCGACTAAATCAGCAAAATCCGTTAATTCAGCTAAGGGTTTATCGACACACATAATCGCCTGTAGTTCTCCCCCTAAGCCAGATTGAAAACGCTGCTTATCTGCTTCACTCGCATCATCGGGTAAAGAAGACTGTAGAAACACAAATAGAAAATGCTGTGCTTCAGTTTGCTCTCTGCCTACGACTAATAGGCTTTGGTAATCGGTTATTTCTGTCATGCTATTTTATTCTCATTAATTAAGTGTTCGATTGCTGCAACGGCAAGTTTAGGTGCATCATATTTGGCATAATCAGCCTGTAACTCTAATGCCTTTTGCTTAAATTCTGGTTCATTCAAAACTCGCTGTACAGCCGCTTTAATCTCATGGGCTGTCGGATTTTGTTGTCTTAGATTAATACCAGCAGCTGAATATTCTACGCGTGCAGCGACTTCCATTTTATCTTCTGTTGCGCCTGCAATAATCACAGGAATGCCTTCTGCTAAAGCATGTTGTGTCGCACCAAAGCCGCCATTGGAAATCATTATATCAATATGGGGTAATAAATTAGCGTAAGGCACATAGCGTTGCGCATACATATTATCAGCAAGCGGGGGTAGTTCAGCTTCTGTCACAGAAACGATTAATACCTTAACCGGCAACTGTTGTAATGCTTCAATCGCAGGTAGAATAAGTTCAGCGGGATTATTCGCGATGGTACCTTGATTAATCAAAACAACAGGAAGCTCTCTATTCGACTTAGCCCAACCTTCAGGTAAGGTGTATTCAGGATCAGCTGACATTAACACAGGGCCAATAAATTGAAAATTATCAGGCAGTGTAGCACGCGGATATTCAAAGCTAGGCACTGAGGTATGTAGCACTAAGCTGGGAATTTTATAGCCTTGAATAAAAAATGATTCGGAAAAGGGAGGCAAACTGAGTTGCTTTCTAATCTGATTAATGTGTGTTTGCACATCTTTAAAAATCAGTTTTGTAAAAATAAACTGGAGCAACGCGTTTCTTAAGCGACTGAGTGAGGAGTCACTAGGCAAAAGCCCTAAACCAAAAGGCGCGCTATTTTTATCAGGTAAGCTTAAAGGCAGAATGGATAGCCTCACACTAGGCGGCCCGCCTAGCTCAGTGATCCAATTTCCAGCCAGCATAAAGGTATCACAAAGCACCACATCCGCGGCAAACTCATCTAGGACACCTTGTAATTGTTTCAAAGTATCTGGGATTTGCGCGTAGAGTATGTGTTTTAAATAAAACTTGATCTGCCCCAGCCCTTTTTTATGGCGTAATTCAGGAAAAAAGTCATACCATTGTTGATCTTTAGGATCCCAAGCAGCCACTAAGGGAATGAATCGGCAGTCTAAAGCTTCTACACGCGTTTGAAAACGCTCGCCTGTAATGCAAACGAGCTCATGTCCACGCGCGACTAAGCTTTTAATGATGGGGGCAAAGGGGTTGAAATGCCCTTCCGCAGGCTCTATTAAAATAATTATTTTACTCATAGTGTTATACCTAATAATAGGAATTTAACGCGGGATAAAAAACATGCCCAAAACGCGTTTTGGACTCCAATTTGAAACACTTTCACCGCCTCAGCTGCGAAGACTATTGACGCTTTTGGCTACACATTTAACACGGGACACTATAGTACGGTATCGCACTGCGTACCTTTTGCCAGCATAGGGTACGCAGTGCGATACCCTACAACGGCTTGTCCCGTCTTAAGTATGTAGCCACGCTTTTCACTCAATAATAAATAACCGCGATTTTCCACAGTATCAAAACTGCGCATAGCACCAATCAGCAAGTCTGCTTTTACCCAAACCCAGTCTTCTTTATTCGGTGTCACATCCATCACTAAAAAAGAATCAGAGGCTTGATGATACGCTGCTAAGGGAGAGATATGTCCGCCCCCAGCTTGTTTTAACGTGGCGCGTTTATAATTAATAATCACGTAATCATCCGCATGCGCTAAATTAGCAATGATTTCTTGTTTTATCAAAGCATCGCTCAATTGCTGATCCACCACCCGCACCGTTACATTTAAGCCGTGCTGCCTAAATAAAGCTGCTAATTGTTGTAATTGAAAGCCTCTATCTTTAGTCGGCTTGCCTTTAGCATTCAATAGAATATTTTGCTGTGGGTCACGCAAAACCTCGCCTAAAACTTGCTCTCTGGTTTTAGGGCTGGCTATAAAAACATTATTTTGGGTATAACGCTGAAAAAAAGGCGACCATGTTTTACTGGGCAGATAGCTTAAATCATCAGGGGTTAAAAGCGTGGTATCTTCAGGAATAGCGATAGAACCTGCGCGAATTCTTAAAGCATTTAAAACAATTGCAGCAGAGGCTGGGCCGCAAAACATCTTATTATGTTGGCTTTCAAAGTGATTCGCGAGCTTAAAAAAATCAACTTTGTAGTTAGACTCTGCTAAGCGCGTAATACCTTCAGGGCTGCCCCAGTTAACCATCTCAGGTGATGTTGGCTGCGGTGCAAACGTTGTGCATGCCGTAATTGAAACAAGCAATAAGCTCAATAATAAGCGCTGGAATATGTACATAGTAGGCTCTTAAAAGTTATTTGTTTTTGAAGTGAAAATTTAAGCGGCAATACTGCAAATGCATCTACTGTACGTGTGGATTCATTCGCACAGTGCAGAAAACTGGAGTCCAAAACGCATTTTGGACATATTTTGATCCTGTCTCGTAATAAGCCGTGACTAAATTGAAAGTCGTCATTTAAAAAATAGCTGTTTTTAGCTCTCACAAAATACGGGTCCCTATTGTAGGGTGTCGCACTGCGTACCTTCCTCCAGCATAAGGTACGCAGTGCGATACCCTACAGGCTGTTTACCCCTTTTTAAGTACATATTAAAATAACTTACGATTCTCTAACAGGGTGAGGTTTAGCTCATTAAGATAGGCTATTTATACTACTTTGGTCAACTATTATCCGTGGCGCTTAATACCACGTTTAGTAATGTTTTTCACTTGACCCTTACTCAGCAATCCAGTACAGTCAGCTTAGAAGTTATGACATGGAAGCCATTCAACATTCATCCGCTATTCCCACGCTTCCTGTCCCGACCCATAATCTTATTTAAAACAACGCTTTTTTAGCCAAAAAGCCCGATAGCACAGACTTGGAGTCATACAATGTCAGCAACACCGATGCAATACCTAGATAAAGCAATGAATACCGTTCGTGATTTAGGCTTAATGCCAGCTGCTGGCGAAGCTGCAGAGGCTCCCATTATTTCCTTGCTGAATCAAATTACCGATTTAGATGAAGATAAAGTCATCGCTATCTCACGTACTTTAAATCAAGCTTCACTGTTTAATGATTTGGTGCGTGAACAAATTCAAGCAATGGACATTAGTAATCGCTACGAAGAAATTACAAATGGGTTTAATTCTATCCGTGATGATGCAAAAAGCATGGTCGATCAACTGGATGATGGCAGGCTGGATGGCTTTGAACGTATCTCTAATGTTTGGATGAAAGTATCGCGTGGTGATATTGCCACACGCTTTGATGATATTAAAGAGGTTTACCTAGAAGTCACCACCTCCACTAATGACCAAATGCAGAGAGAGCAAAAAATTCTTGAAGCTTATCAGGACTTTCGTGGCGCCTTAAAGCAGTCAGAAATACTTGCCCTACAGGTGCTAAAAAAAGCAGAGCAGAAATTAGCCGATGCGAAAGCAGAAGTGGATACCTCAATGAGTGCGGTGGAAGCCTTTACAGGTGACGATTTAGTCGCTCGCGCGCAACTAGAAATGACTCGTGATGAGAAAGTACGTGCTTTACAAAGTGAAGATAAGCGCTACCAAATTGCTAAAGATTTATCCGATAACCTGACCATCAGCTATAACACTTCCGATGTCGTCATGGCACGTCTTGCGCAAACCACGAATGCAAAAGAAAGAATTTATGCGCAGGCCATTAGCTTCTTTAGCACCAATGAAACCGTTTTTACTGCCTTATCAGCGTCTTTTACAGGTATGTTTGGGCTGCATGAAGCCACACAAACTCTTGAGGCAATGAAGGAAGGCACCAATCAATCACTAGAAGTACTCGCCGATATTGGTGGCAAAGTACAAGAAGCTGCGATTAGAACAGGCTATGGCCCGACAATACGTGCCGAGTCGATTAAAAAACTTGTCGATTCTGTGGTCAACTTTCAAGAGCATTCCATTGAAATTATTGAAGAAATGCGCGCTAAAAGTACCGCTAATGCGGCAGAAATTCGTGACTCTGTGGAAGATGGCAAACGTCGCTTAGCCCGATTAGCCGAGCAAGGCAACGTGCTTATTGCTACTGAGATAAGCTAATGAGTAGCACTGCTGTTGTCTCTAAAAAGCAGCCTTTAGATGAAGTGATGTTAGCGATGGATGTCGTTGACACACTACGTCATCGGCAAAGAATGGTAGATAAGGAACTTGACTCCAATAGCCGTGCTTTAGAATTGCGTAAGCGGCTTAAGAAAATTTATGCCGCACAAGGCATAGACGTACCAGAGCATGTGATTGAAGATGCGGTCAAAGCCTTAGAGGAAGATCGTTTTAGCTATAAACCAGCAGCAGTCGATAGTTTTGGGCGTAAACTGGCAGAAATTTACGCCCAACGAGCGGTTTGGGGGAAGTGGCTATTTGGGCTGCTTGCTGCACTGATTATTGCCGCGACGCTTTACCAATTTGCTATCGTTATGCCACGTGCAGCACTACCTGCACAAATTGAAGCGGCAAACCAAACCTCAGTACAACTGGCTAAATCTCCTGCTGCGAAACAACTCGCCGCACAAGAGTACGCTGCGGCAAAAACAGCCTTGCGCAATAAAGACTACAAAGCCGTTAAAATGCAATTAAACGCGATAGAGGATTTACAAGCGAAGATAGAGCAGGAATATACATTACGTATTGTCTCTGAACGCGGTATCAGAAGTGGTGTTTGGCGTATTCCTGATATTAATAAACGGGCGAAAAATTTCTACTTGATTGTCGAAGCCATTAATAATAAAGGACAGGCCTTACGCCTACCCATTAGCAGCGAAGAAACGGGTAAAACCAAGTTGGTTTCTAAATGGGGGCTAAGAGTCGATCAGCGTATATTCGAGAGCATACAACGCGATAAACGTGATGATGGTGTGATTCAAAAAGATCACATCGCAACAAAACGCCGTGGCTACTTAAAGCCAGATTATAGTATCCCGACCACGGGTGCAACCATAACACGATGGTAATTTAAACTTATGATACACGGAAGAGATACCTTAAACGCAATCGAAAATGCGTTACTCACTGAGCAAACAAAGGTTGTGGACACTGATAATCATATCGCACAAGCAAGCGAGCATTTGATTCAGTTACGCACCGAGCAATCGACTGATTTCAAAGCACTCGCTAGCTTAAAGGTCGATGCTATTGCGGCAGGAAAGATAACATCTCGGCTGGATAAGGTCGAGCAGCAAGTGCTCAATTTATTACAAGCGAGAAAAGGCACGATTGCAGACTTAGAGCGAGCTATTGAACATTCTAAACATGCGCAAAAGCCCATTGAAGAGGAGCGTGCCCAACAAGCTGAAAAACTAGAGCAAGCCGCCTTAACACTTGATGAGGCAGAAGCGGCAACTCAGCAACGCCTAGATGCAGATCCTGCCTATCAAGCACAGCATGAAAAAACCACCGAAGCAGAACGTACTGCAGCGCATGCCAATGATAAAGCCACGCTATCAGAACAAAACTTGGAAGAAAAAGGCGAGCCTTATAGAAACGACCCTTTATTTATATATTTATGGGAGCGTCATTATGGCACAGGCGATTATTCGGCAAATCCATTAGTCCGTTTTTTAGATGGCAAAGTCGCTAAACTCATTAAGTATGCCGATGCGCGACCTAATTACCATCGCTTACAAGAAATCCCCCTACGCTTACGCGAACATGCTGACTTAGTACAAGCAGAGGCAAGCACGGAATTTGATAAATTACGTGACTGGGATACAAAAGCACGCAAGCAAGATGGCGTGACTGCATTGGAAGAAGAGCTCAAAAAGCAAACAGATGTCTTAGAAAAAATTGATGAGCGCATTGATGATGCCGCTGATAAATTACAGCAGCAACTACAACAGAAAACAGATTTTGCCACAGGTGAAGATGAAGACTACTTAAAAATAGTCAAGTACCTGTCTATGGAGCTCAGTCACGATGAGCTACACGACTTACGCCAAGAGGCTTATGCAACACCTCTCCTAGAAGATGATGAGATTGTGCACCGCCTAATGGATAAGGAAGAGCAGCAGCATAATTTAGAGCAGCTATTACTTGATCTTAAAAAAGGCATTAGGCTACATCAGCAGCGCCAACAAGAAATAGAACTTTTACGGCGTGATTTTAAACGTAATCATTTCGACCAAATGGGTTCAGGGTTTGCCGATGGCGCACTGGTCTCTATTGCCCTTGCTAACTTTTTAAATGGCGAGTTGGATAGAGGTGCCCTGTTGCGCGTGTTTGAAACACAACAGCGTTTTATTCGTTATCGTTCTAATCCACGTTTTGGCTCAGGTGGTTTTGGTCGCGGTACGGTTTGGGGCGGAAGTGTCCGCATTCCTAGCGGTCGCGGTGGTTTTGGTGGCGGCTTTGGCGGTGGAGGATTTAGCACAGGCGGCGGCTTCGGGGGCGGAGGTGGTGGATTTAGTAGTGGCGGGGGATTTTAAGCGATACCTTTCACACCATTCCCTCACCCCACCCACCTCGTCATCCCCGCAGTTTTTTAGCGGGGATCCATGCTCAGCGTAGATTTCCGCTAAAAACTGGAGTCCAAAACGCGTTTTGGATGTTTTCTTATCTTACTAAAACCTAGCCATGACCAATCAAACCGAACTAATCAAAAAGCGTTATGACCGCATCGCCCCTTACTTTGACAAAATTGAAGGAATGATGGAAAAAATGATGCTAGGTGAATTAAGAAGCACCTTCTGGCAACAAGTCACGGGCGAACAAATCTTAGAAGCAGGCGTAGGCACAGGCAAAAATTTCCCCTACTATCCTGCTAAAGCTATTGCCGCAATTGATTTCAGCCCAGTGATGATCCAACAAGCCGAAAAAAAGCGTAAAACATTAAATATCCCTGTCGATTTATCAGTGATGGACGTGCAGCAACTAGACTTTCCTGATAATCATTTTGATACCGTGCTTGCTACCTTCTTATTTTGTTCCGTGCCCGATCCACAACAAGGGCTATTAGAGCTTAAACGCGTGTGTAAACCTGGAGGCGAAGTTTTACTATTAGAACATGTATTAAGCAGCCAAAAAATCGCCGCCTTAATCATGCATTTATTAAACCCCATCACCGTACGCTTATTTGGCGCAAATATTAACCGCGAAACCCTCAAAACCGTACAGTCCTGTGAGTTTTCTAGTGTAGATGTTTTACCCGCAAGCACGCATATTGTTAAATTGATTAGAGCAGTAAAATAAAATATATGGCTATTAGCGCAACAATTAACAAAGTCTCACTTAATATTGCCGATATGGATCGTCACTATTATCAAAGCCATGAATTAACCGTGGCTCAACACCCCTCTGAAACAGACTTCCGTTTTATGATACGGCTTATTGCCTTTATGGCAAATGCGCATGAGCAGCTTAGTTTTACTAAAGGCTTAAGCAGCGATAGCGAACCTGAGCTATGGCAAAAATCGCTAACGGATGAGATTGAACTGTGGATTGATTTAGGCCAGCCTGATGAAAAAAGAATTCGTAAGGCCTGCGGTCGTGCTAAGCAAGTCATTATTTACACCTACGATGAGCGCAAAGCAAAAGTCTGGTGGGAACAGCAACAAAGTAAATTACAACGCTTCAGCAATCTTAAGGTTTTGCATATTAATGCGCCAGGCGTTGAGGATATGCTAAAGCGTTCTATGCAATTACAATGCAATATTCAAGAGGGAGAGATCTACTTAAGTGATGATAGTGCTAGCCATACGATTATAGTGA
>WTCM01000242.1 GCA_013138595.1 Methyloprofundus sp.
CCTTGGTACTCAATGCGTAGAACGTTGGTTTTTTTGATTACTTTTTTGCTTGCAGCGGGTGGGAGTCTTGCTTATGTGTATAACCGCCCTGCTTTATATAGAAGTAGTGCGACCTTATTAACCGTGGCGCAAACGGCGATTGATGCAGCAGTAAGTTCAGACGCGACACGTGATATTCAACATGTCACTATTCAACGACAAATTTTGATGGGCGAAGATTTGTTGAATGAAACTTTAGAACAATTAGATCAAAGTGAAAATGTAGGGCAGTCTTTAGATGGAAAGTTATTTTTAGCCGCTCTAACTTCTTCTGAATTACGTAAAATTTTGACCGTAGAAATATTACAAGGGACTAATTTAGTCGAGTTAGCCGCGACTAGTTATTATGCAGATACTTTGGAACCCTTGATTAATACTTGGGTGGATGTTTATTTAGAAAGGCGAGATAAAGAATTTAAACAGGCCAGTTTTCAGACCACCGAAGTCATACATGCAGAGTTAAATGGCTTGGAAACAAAGATTTTAATTAAAAGAAAGGAGCTGGAAGAGTTTAGAGCGGATAATGATATTACCTCGTTAGGCCGTGAAAATATATATGAAAACCAAACACTTGCTCAGTTTAAAGGTTTAAATGAATCACTGGTTGTCGCGAATGCTGATGCGGTACAAACTAAAGCACGCTTAACGGCTATTAAAAGAGCGATTGCTGAGGGAAAAGCGGTGTTTCCTCGCGATGCTCTCACCGAAATGCAAGAACTGGAATTACGCTTGCAAGAGCTGCAAGAAATGCTCACTGAATTTGATAAAAAGTATACTCGTGAATATTTAGCATTGAATCCTAGTTTAAATGTTCTTCCACAGCAAATAAAAGAGCTGCAAGAAGTACTTTTGGCAAAACGTAGCTATGGAACAAATTTAGTTTTAAGCAAAGCAGAGCAAGATTATAGAACGGCAAGGCGCAGTTTAAGGGAACTACAAAGGCAAATTACTGCAAATAAAAAAAAGGCGGCTAACTTTAGTTCAAAATTTTCTGTACAAGAATCTTTGCTTAGTGATTTAGACGGATTGGAAGGGCTGCAAAGAACTGCACAAGAAAGGCTGGCGCAGATTGAGGCAAAACAGGCTGAAAAATTTCCGCAAGTGAATGTCATACAACGTGCGTTTTCTCCACAAAGACCTTTTAGCCCTGATTATACTCGGGATGCCTTTATTGCTTTGGCAAGTTCACTTTTGTTTAGTCTTTTCAGTGTTTGGTTGGTTGAATTTCTAACGCGCAAAGAAGTACATACCAGTACGATTTCAGTCACAGGGACAGGCACTCATGCGTATAAAGATATGTCGTCTGATTTAATTAGCCAACATCAAAAAGGTAATGCGCAACTTGATAAAAACTCAGTACAAGCTTTAGCATATGAAGAGGAGGTTCTGCAAGTAGTAGATCCAGAAGAACCTAAGCGGCTAAGAAAGTTGGAGCTTGATGAAGTGGATACCTTACTTGAAGCCTCAGATATTCGTGCTAAACAATTGATTACTTTACTACTGAGTGGTTTAAGTGCTGAGGAAGTGGTACATATTAAGCGCGAGAGTTTAGATTTTTCTACGGGCAATATTGTCGTGGCAACAGGAGAAAGTCCGCGTAGTGTCGCTATGAATGGCGCGGTCAGAACATTATTTGAACATATAGAACCTTGCCCTGTGTGGGATAAAGGCCGGAAAGTGAGCCTTAAAACATTAGACTCTATTTTAAACTATGCCATTGTTGATGCAGGTTTGACTGGGGAAAGTGGTATTAATACTAATGCTATATCAGAGGCTTATATTCGTTATTTGGTCAAGCAGGGCGTACGTTTATCTGAATTAGATCAAGTGACTGGAGAGATAGATCCTACTGATTTATCACGTTTTAGCAGTGACTCTCCTGCTGGCAAAGGCGTGCCTATTAGTGATATAAACTTACTTTACCCCGCATTAATAAAATATATTGATTAAGGAGGCATAATGGGCTTAGCACTCAAAGACACAGAGACACATAGCTATGCAGATTACCTGCATTGGGCTGATAATCATTATGAAATCATTGATGGCGAGGCGTATTTTATGGCACCTGCACCGAATTTAGAGCACCAAGATGTAGCGGGTGAAGTGTATAGACAAATAGCCAATGCATTAGCAGGAAAACAATGCCGTGTTTTTATGGCGCCAATAGATGTGCGCTTAACGCAGCAAATAGACGCGAGTAATGAAAATATTAATACAGTCGTGCAACCTGATGTATTAGTGGTCTGTGATAAAAATAAACTAGACCGTCGCGGTATCAAAGGTGCGCCTGATTGGATTTTAGAAGTGCTTTCACCGTCTACGGCGAGTCACGACCAAATAAAAAAGCGTGACCTCTATGAGCGTGAAGGCGTGCGTGAATATTGGTTGATTCATCCGATTGATCGTGTACTAACCATTTATCGCTTACAAGGCAAAGAATTTGCTAAAGCAGACATTGTCGAACTAGCGGGTGAAACGGCAATTATTGCCTTAGATAATATTATTATTCAATGGGATGATTTATTAACACGCCTACCACAAGAAGAAGACCCTTACGAAAATATGAGAGTCTTATAAATGAGTGCTGAGGGAGGTATAGAGCATGAACCAACTCCCTTTGATCGGGCTGATTTTTTAAAAAATCTCACTCGTCTCCCTGGCATTTATAAAATGCTCAATGATAAAGACACGATTGTCTATATCGGCAAAGCAAAAAATTTAAAAAATCGCGTCACTAGCTATTTTAGAAAAGGTGCGGCATCACCTAAACAGCAAGTGATGGTGGCTAAAATAGCGCGCATTGAAGTCACGGTGACCCATACCGAAGCTGAGGCTTTACTGTTAGAAAGCCAACTGATTAAAAAGCATAAGCCACGCTACAATATTTGCCTAAGAGATGATAAATCCTACCCGTTTATCTACCTGTCTACCGAACACCCATTTCCGCAAATTATCGCCCACCGTGGTGCAAAAAAGAAAAAAGGCAGCTACTACGGCCCTTATCCCAGTGCAGGTGCCGTACGCGAAACGCTCAAGCAATTACAGCGTATTTTTCCTGTACGTCAATGCGAAGACTCTTACTATAACAATCGCTCCCGCCCTTGCTTACAGTATCAAATAGAACGCTGTAGTGCGCCCTGTGTGGATTTAATCAGCGCCGAAAGATACGCTGAAGATGTTAATAACACGCAGTTATTTTTAGCAGGTAAGGGCAGTTTATTAATTGATGAGCTAGTCACGACCATGGATCGTCATGCCAGTGCTTTAGAATTTGAGCAAGCAGCAACAGTCAGAGATCAAATCAGCCAGCTACGCGCTATTTTAGAAAAAAACTATGTACACGGTGAACGAGGCGATGTGGATATTGTCGCCTGTGCCACGCGTGCCGGTATTGCTTGCGTACAAATATTTTTTATTCGACAAGGGCAAAATCTAGGCAATAAAACTTTTTTTCCTAAAATTACCGGAGAATATACGCCTGAAAATATTCTACAAGCGTTTATCCCCCAATATTACCTAGATAAAAACGTTCCACATGAACTCATTGTCAGTCATACGCCAGAAGAAGTGGGGCTATTAAGCGAAGTGCTGTCTGTACATGCAGGGTATATAGTCGCTATTTCCCCGCATGTGCGCAGTGATCGGGCAAAATGGTTGCAAATGGCCAATGTGAATGTGGAAAATGCCTTAGCCACAAAATTATCTGATAAACAAGGCATATATGCGCGTTACTTAAGTCTGCAAGAAGAGCTAGGCTGCCAAGAAGTGCCTAAGCGATTAGAATGTTTTGATATTAGTCATACCCAAGGCGATTTTACCGTTGCTTCCTGTGTGGTCTTTGATCGAGAAGGACCTGTTAAATCCGCCTATCGACGTTTCAATATAGAAGGAATCACGCCTGGAGATGATTGTGCTGCTATTTATCAAGCGGTTTCACGGCGTTTTAAACGCCTAGCGAACGGTGAACATGAAGCCCCTGATATATTATTTATTGATGGTGGCAAAGGGCAAGTGAACCAAGCTGAAAAGGCATTAGCGGAATTACAGCTAAATAATGTTATGATAGTCGGTGTTTCCAAAGGGCCTGATAGAAAAGCAGGCATGGAAAAAATTATTTTACCAGGACAAGAGCAAGAGCTGGATGTCAACCCAGCGGCAAGTGCTTTACTACTGATTCAACATATCAGAGATGAAGCGCATCGTTTTGCGATTACAGGACATAGAGCAAGGCGTGGCAAAGCCAAGAAAGAATCAGTGCTGGAAAGCATAGCAGGACTAGGGCCTAAAAGGCGACAAATTTTATTAAAGCAGTTTGGCGGTATGCAAGGAGTCTCCCGAGCAGGAGTCGATGCCCTTTGCAGTATAAATGGAATTAGCCGACAATTAGCACAACGACTATACGACACATTCCATTATCAAGATGATTGATATAAACATACCCACACTCTTAACGCTGTTACGTATTGCGTTAATCCCCGTTTTAGCCATATTTTTCTATCTCCCATGGGAATATTCTAATATCGCCACCACGTTTATTTTCTTTGTGGCAGGATTTACTGATTGGCTAGATGGTTATTTAGCCAGAAAAATGCAATTGGAAACCAAATTTGGGGCTTTTTTAGACCCTGTCGCTGACAAGATTATGGTTGCCGTTGTTTTAGTTTTATTAGTACAGACCGTTTCTAGTGTCTGGATGACTATTCCCGTCGCGATTATTATCGGCAGGGAAATTACAATTTCATCATTACGCGAATGGATGGCAGAAATAGGCCAACGCGCGACTGTCAAAGTGTCGGATATTGGAAAATGGAAAACCAGTGCGCAAATGCTCGCCATTGGTTGCCTTTTGTACAATGATGAATTATTGGGTCTATCAATGCAGACATTCGGTCTAGTGCTGTTGTATATCGCCGCTATTTTAACTTTATGGTCAATGATCATTTACTTAAAAGCAGCCTATACGACGGTGCTTGAATAAATGCGAAATAATATAACAACTAAAGTACAGCAGTTATAAGCCATGGGTCATGGTGTGATTGACTGTACTAAAAACAGCTAGGATATAAAAATAACATATGGATCAGGAAATAAATAAAGAGCAAGAAAAGCTCAAAGATAAAGAAGCACAAAGTACTGAGATACTCGCTGCTTCACTCAAATTATTTGCCGAAAAAGGCTATTTTAATACCTCACTTGCCGATATAGCAGACGCTTCAGGCGTTAAAAGTAGTGCAGGTATTTATAAGCATTTCAAAAATAAACAAGAAATAGCGCAAGCGTTGTATACATGGATTATAGATCGACTGAATGTTTCTATTGATGATATACGCCGCCGTAACCGAAAATCTTCAGAACAATTACGTGAAATTGTTGATTTATGGTTTCGCCTGACTGATGAAGCTCCCGATATTATGCAATTCTTGCTAGTACTAAAAGTCAGTGAGTTCTTGCCCGATGAAAAGCCTCTTATGCAAACGGCTCCGTTTGTAAAAATTCATAAAATTTTACACAATGGTATCAAAAATAATGAACTCAAAGCGATAGATTCGCAACGCGCTTATTGTCATTTTTTTGGTATTATAGAAAGTACCTTAAGACAAGTTTTAGCGGGTGATTTAAGCAAAAAGGCCGAGTATTATGAAGGTGATGCATGGTTAACTGCTTGGGCGACAATTGTTAAAAAGTAAAGTGTCTTGTATGCCTCTAAAAGTACCCTCTTTAAAAACAGGGGTACTTTTAGAGCAGGATCAGTGAAAGTGACTCCAAAATAGATCCATGTATAAACATAGTGCTAAAAAGGTTTTTTGGGTGAATATTGGCTTTGTTACTTGTTGATCAATTCCAATTCGGGTAGTGAAATAATGATTGCAGAGCCAGTGAGCGTCTCAAAAGATAGCGAACCAAAGCGGTCGATAGTAATTGCTAGCTGCCCTTGTCCTTCGTATCGGTAGTAGACTTCCATGGTTTTAAAGCGTGCCAGCATGCCCCAGTGCTCTGAAGGCTCAGGGTAGCCAGGTAATTTTTTATCAGCAATGTCGATAAAGGCAGCCTCGCCAATTCCGGGTATTTCTAGGATCATATTACCGAGTTTAGTGATGCTGAAAGTACCACCATTGGGGGCAATAGTGCCTAAGGTATGGGCGTTAACGTTAACAGCCATCATATAGTCATTAGTTATCTTTACGTCGTACATATTTATTTCCTTAATGTGTTGCGTGGTAGGGAGAACTTAATTTGTGACGAGTACATCAGTTGCCACTTTATAATAAGCGCATTGATTTATCAATAGCGCCGTAGCTTTTTGTTGTATAGCAATAACAAAGCTAACCGAC
>WTCM01000071.1 GCA_013138595.1 Methyloprofundus sp.
GTTGCAACGGAAGTAGAGTAAATTTGTAAAGCCTCACCTTCAAACTCGGTATCGTTGGCAAGTACGTCAATAAACGTTGCTGTATTTTGATCCACTATTTCATAATCACTCATACATTCAGGCGCTACATTGGCTAGTGTTGTAGTGCTATAACTACTAGAAACAGCCGTTTCATTCGCTGCGGCATCACGTGCTTTAACTTGAAAGCTATACTCAGTTTCTGCTTCTAAACCCATTGCCGTGTAGCTTGCTTCAGACTGCCATGCGCTATTGACACAACCTGCACCACCCGAAGTACAAATAAACTGATATTCAACCACACCTGATGCATCACTTGCGATAACAGAGGTCATGCTAATACTGGTTTTATTCATTGCCACTGGCATATCAACTAAGCCCATTGGATCTGGATTAGGTGCAAGCGTATCTGTTGTTGTAGGAGCAATCACTCCCGAAATATAATACTGCCCTAGACTTGCATAATCAGAATAAGGAGACGCTGTATTCGCGACTGCTGTGACAGAGACATAATACCGACCAGCGGCTAAATTTTCACTAATAAAAGCGGCTGTATCATCAATAGGGTCGCTGCTTACAATTTCTACACCTGAATCATTATAAAGAGTCACTCGAAGGTCAGTATTAGAGCCGCGATGAGTGTTATTTGTAAAAGCATTCCAAGCAGGAATAATATTTAAATCAACAAACCCTGCTGCGGTATCAAAGTAGAAGCTATCAACATCGTTGGCTCCACTAATGGTGCCTTTATTATCAGGGCGCTGGTTTGCAGGGTCAAACTCTGGAGTACTGCTAGCAAGAAAACCATTTGCATCAACCGATAACGGGGTTGCTGCGCTTAATGCGCTGGCATGATCATCATTTCTATAATTGAGTTTACCACCAATAATGGCTAAATCATCTTCAGTATTATTCGCATCGGCATACTCTCCCTTACTCCATTGTGTGACGTTGTTATAGTAACCTACGCCCATAATAGGAGCCCAAGAAGTCAACCCTGTACCATGTCCTCTATAATAACCAACAGTACTTGTTCCATCATGTGATAAACCTAGGTTATGTCCAAATTCATGTGCTGCTGCTTCAGCGATATTAACAGACGATGAAGACAAGCTATCATAATAAACCAAAGCTGGCTGGTAAAATTCATAGTTGGACAGTCCCCAGGTTCCTACATACGCTACACCGCCACCCGAATTATAAGGCATTGCCGCACCTGAGGCATCCCACTTGCTAGTCACTAAAATATGTCCTACTTTAGGACCGAACCGAGTATTACCATTATTATCGACAGGTAACTCGGTGGTGACATCAATATCAAAGGGTGCTAAATCTTCAGCGATACGATGCCAAACATCCGCTATTTTTACTCGCTCAGCATCAGAGAAAGAGTTTATATCAGCGTCGGTATTAAAAGGTTTTGCATAATAATTTGCAGGACCGCCGTTATTCCAGCCTGTGCCTGTGATTGTGTGACCTTTGAAGTTAACATAAACCACATTAGCTGCACCTGGCTTACTATGTAATTTAAAAGCATCAACGGGGTTAATACCTTCTAAGCTAGGGTTAGACTCTAAATCTACTTGGTTGGTTTCTTCAGGAAGGACGGTGTCGTGGTAAATAACGGCACCTGAATTATCAATTTTAAGGAATTCAATATCTTGTTCAGGGAAATTAAAACTATGTAACCACTTCATCGCTTTTTGTTGCGCTGGAGCAGGCAGGCTTTCTAGTTTATCTTTTAAACGACTCGCAGGTAGATTATTAATTGTAAAAGGAGCCGCAGCACCAAACATTTTAGTTTCACTTGGATTTGCTTGTACATTCCCTACCAATAAAGGAAGCGCTAATATTGCGTATGAGCCTGCTGTTAATAATTTCATTGTCGTTACCCTAACTATTTAACTTAAATAAAAACTTGACTCTTATAATACAGAAGTGGTTTTTTTAAACTGTGCATTAGACCGCACTTATATAAGGGGATTGAATAAAACTCTGTAAAATATGCGGGGTAGCTCAACATTTTGGTTAAAATTTTGCGAAAATAAGAGTATTTATTTTTAAAATAATAACCATAAAAAAAAGAAAGCTTATTGTTTTTTTATCATGCTATCCAGCCTTTGTTATGGTTAAAAAAAATAGCTAACAGATAATTAAGTAGCTAATATTAAAAATAATTAAACTATGTTATTTCACTTGTTGTTTTCTTAGCATATCCCTTGTTTTTAATAATGCTTATCCCATTAAATGCATATAATGATTTATTATCAATTGCTTACAAAGTTGGCTTGTTTTTTGTATGTATATCGATATTACTTTTGATATAGGCAGGATAATATGAGCGCTCAACAACTGGAAACACCGCAAAATCAAATTTCAAATAGTGCAATACTGATTGGAACAGGCCTTGCCATTGCTTCTTTTATTGTTCTACCTGCTGTTGCTGCGCGTTTAGGTATTGGCTCTAGCCTAACAGGGGCAATGCGTATTGCCTTAATGAAAGCCTCCACAAAAGTCTGTAACAACAGTCAATCTAATAACCTTCCCCAAGATAAAGATATTTGTTCTGCTGATGCAGACTGCCAGCATTAATTGCTACGATAATAAACCAACAATTTGTAAGCAGCACACTCCCCCGCTGAATAAAAATAGCAAACATTTAATACTAAACTGAATCTACACAATTAATTTATTGCTTTTATTAAATCCCTCCCAAAAATTTAACTATATCTGCTATAGTTAGCTCCAAGCGCATACTTATATATAGACAAACAGTTTGTACTGTGTCGCATAAACTATGCAGATAAAGCAATGAGCAGGTTTCCTGCTTACTTCCCCAATATTACTACTTACACTTATGGCTGACGAAAAAAAATCATGTGATTTATGCGGACTCCCTGTAGAAGTCGAAGGCTTTACCCTCCTGACAAAAGAAGGTAAAAAAGATTTTTGCTGTGAAGGCTGTCAGGGTATTTATCAAATGCTGAATGAAGATAATTTATTGCCTGACGACACTTCCGAATAACCTTATCTATATATCATTGGATTATTACCACTATGGCTCATAATCATACTAAACACGCTAAGAATCTTGCCCATCAAGGAATGGATCGGCATGAAGTCTCAACTACATTAATTAAAGGCGCTGTGATGTCAGCAGGCGCGCAATCAGGAAAAACACTTATGAGTACAATTACAAAACACCCTCTACTTTTAGTAGGCATTGGCATGGTCGCAGGCTATTACGCACACAAGCATAGAAAAGATATTATTGCTTCTGTGACTAGCGTAGGTGATAAAGGTAAAGATTTTGTTTTACAACAAAAAGAAAATTTAGAAGATATTGTGGCTGAAACTAAAGAAAGTTTAGAATAAAAGTTCGATTTTTAGGGTAGTACGGGGTATACAATCAGCAAGTTTTCGTTTCAATGTAGCACGTTTTGGAAGGTAAGCAAAAATACTCTCAGGATATTGATCCTTCTGTCTTTATTAAGTTAATATATAGGATGTGTTGACGATAGGAAACGCATCAAACGTCAAAAAATGCGTTTCGTGCCTCAATACATCCTATGTTCCATGTTAAAAATTCCCTTTAAAAAACGAAGGCTATTAAGGTCTTCATCCTCAGTATATACTTGGACAAACCCCACAGGATTGTCCTACATGCCTTACTTATATTTACATGCCTATACAACAAGAAATTATTTTACGTCATAAATCTTCTGGTCATGTACGTTTCCAGATTCCAGAGCGCTTATGTAGCGACGAAGTTGCTCGCCTTGTAAGTGATGAAATTTCTCAGTTTAGCGGTGTTTATCGCGTCAATTTATTTAGAAACAAGCAAAAACTTGCCATTCGTTTCGTTGAAGAAAATATCACGCTAACAGAACTCGTTCAGCAGCTTATAGTCTTACTAACAGGTTTAGAAAAAAAAGGCTTTTTTAACCCCAAGTCTGCAGCAAGTAAAAGTAGCCCTCTCTCTTCTGCTAATTTAGCCAGCAACTTCAAGCAAAATATCAAGCTTCCTGATTGGAAAAGCACACGCTGGGCTAAAGATAAATACACAGAAACCAAGGAAACAGCGCAAGCACTTGGTATCTTGGCAAAATTCGGCTTGAAAAAAAAGCCTGAAATTCTGACTCACCCCGAACAAACCCTGATCACTTTTTTTAATGATGTCCTAGTGCTATTTTTAATTAAATCGCACTGGAAATTAATTACTAAAAAATGGATCTTACAGCCGATGAAGTACCGTTATCAGTGGATAACTATTTTTTATCTTATGTACTTACTTATTCGCTCCAAAAACCAGAAAAGCAAATAAAATTTAAGCTTAGCTATGACTGAATCATTCCAGCCTAAAAATTTTGAGCTTATTCATGAGCTTAAAAACCGTATTCGCATTCATGTTCCTATTTTAGAAAAAGATCCTGAGCGAACTTATATTTTTGAGATTATCTTAAAAAAGCGCCCTGAAATTAAGACGATTAAGTCTGTGCCTGAAATTGGCTCAGTCACGCTTTATTTTGATCATAATGAATTACCTACCGCTAACCTATTAACTATTTTAGATATGGTGTTAGGTAATGTTGGTAATAAGAAAATTACTGCGATTAAAAGTAATATTATCGAAGACCTTAGTGTTCCTTTACAAGATATAAGTTTAGCGATTGAAGGCATGAGTTGCGCCTCTTGCGCACTATTGCTAGAAATGTCTTTAAAGCGTGATCCGCGTGTTCACGAGGCAACAGTAAACTTTGCGTCTGCAATTGCCACTGTGAATGGGCGGTTAACACGTCAAGACATGGCTGCAATTATTAGCAAAGTTGGCTATAAAGCCAATTTAATGGATACGCTTTCACAGCGTCAGGAGCTTATAAGAAAGGAGCACTTGCGCCTGGCCAGCGCTAAAAAACGATTTATTTGGGCCAGCATTCTGAGTGCGCCAGTGGTTG
>WTCM01000178.1 GCA_013138595.1 Methyloprofundus sp.
TCCGCAACAAACCTCGTTGAAGAGCTGGCTATTATACATCGCTTTCACTTGTGGTCAACACTTTATTTAAAAAAACTTTAAATAAAGCTCAATAAGCTTTTACTGGTTTTTTCGCCTATCTATATAGAGTAAATAAAGAACGATTATGCACTCTTTAACTTACGTAAGGAATTGAGCATAGCGCCCTCCCCTCTCCGTATAACATCGATAATCAATATTGAATATTGAATAGCAACTAAAAAGAGTCAATAATTTGGCGCATTACGACAAGCACCAATATGACAATCGCGGTAAATTTAACCCACACTAATTACTATTGTATGCTCCCGAATGGATATACATTTAATGGACAAAAGGTCTGGTAAGACATATGACTTAACGCACATAAAAATGAGAGCTGTGCCAGCATAACGACAGCTCTCAACCATCACAACAGCCCATTTAAAGGATCACCCAGTATTTCACGGCTTATCCACTTTTTCTGCCTCTAACCTTACCTGTGATAAAGCAGATGCAAATAAGCCTGTAGGAATAGCAACAACTCCCAGCCCTATAATTAAGATAAAAAAGGTAAATATTTTGCCACCCACTGTGACTGGGTGCAAATCACCATATCCTACCGTCGTCAATGTCGTCACAGACCACCAAAGACTATGAAAAATAGACTGAAATTTTTCAGGCTGAGCTGCATTTTCAAAATAATAAATGCCTACAGCGGAAAGATAAAGCAAGGCAATACTCATAAAACTAAATAAAATTAACTCCTCTCTGACAATAATTAAGGCTCGCTGCAACCTAGAAATTGCCTGTGTATACCTGAATAATTTTAATATACGTAATAAGCGTAGAAAACGAAAAATTCTAATTGAGCGTAGATCTAAACCCGCTGCAATATAAAAAGGCAAAATTGCCAACAAGTCAATCAAGCCATAAAAGCTAAAAATAAACTTTAATTTATTTTCTGCAACAAAAAGACGTAGCAAATATTCTAAGGTAAAAACGCCTACAGTCAGCCACTCAATAATAGATAATATATTTTGAGTTTGTAAGGATAGATTCGGCAAAGTATCGATAGAAAATGTAATCAGAGAAATAACGATCAAACTCTGAACTGTCAATGCAAACGCCTTACCCGCAAAACTATCGCTACTATTGACGATACTCTTTATTTTTTCTCTAGCAAGCACTCGCTTCCCCCCCTTAAATTTCAGAAAAATAATATTCAACAAGGTGAATATCTTCTAAAAACATCCGATGAAATAGTTAATTTCCGTTAAAATCTTACTGCCTACATTACAAATAATACCCCCAATAATTAATAACTTTAACACCGTCACTCCCGAAATATTTTATCGGGAGTCTACGCCAAGCATAGATTCCTGCTAAAAGCATGCAGGAATGACGCGCTTGTATTTGAATATATTGGGATGGGTATAACTACTTTTGCAACCACCTACACTTCAATTCCTATGAAAAATATCCTTCTTCTCTTACTCTCTTTTACTATAAGCGCTTGCGATTCTTCTAAACCAGCCGTTTTTAGCCCATTATCGACTGATGCTGTTATTTTAGCCTTTGGTGATAGTTTAACTTATGGAGCGGGGGCAGAAAAAACCGACAGCTACCCTAGTGTATTAAGCCGACTCAGCCAGCGTACGGTCATTAATGCGGGCATATCGGGCGAAGTCACTCATGATGGTTTACAACGATTGCCCGCAGTACTCGATCAATATCAGCCTGAATTAATGATTTTAATTCATGGTGGGAATGATATGTTACGCAACTTACCGAAGCAAAATACGCTAGATAATTTAACTCAAATGGTTCAAATAGCACAACAGAGAAATATAAAAGTAGTGATGCTTGGCGTGCCAAGCCCGCGTTTATTTTTACTCAGTAGCGCCCCTTTTTACCAGCAAGTTGCTGATACACAAAGCACCCCGATAGACTTAGAAACACTTCCTCAAATTTTAAGCGATAGAAATTTAAAGTCTGATAGGGTTCATCCAAATGCAGCGGGCTATCAATTGATGGCCAATAATATTCTTAAACTACTGGTAGAAACGGGCGCCTTGTAGTCTCACCTATAGATTCCTGCTAAAGCTGGTGTCCACGCTGAACTCACGGCAATTAAGTTAAGCATTTTTATAGGATGCTCTGACGATAGGAAGCGCATCAAGCCTAAAAGATGCGCTTCGTGCCTCAGCACATCCTATATTTTACTCTTAACTTAATTGCCATGACGATAGCCTGAGTAGCACGCAGAAATAACAAACTTTGGGGTTATTTCATATCCGAAAGTTGCGACGGCAAAAATAAACTAATCCCTGCCACTCCTTGTGCGCCAAGATTAGTCGCCTTTTCACAGCTCTGCTTTGTCATGCCTCCGAGAGCAAAAACAGGCATATTAATATCCTGAATATAGCTCTGCATTTTTTCCCAACCTAATACCTTGGCTTCTGGGTGTGAGCTTGTTTTCATGATGGGGGATAAAACAGCAAAGTCTAAACCTAATGATTCCGCTTGATGCAATTCATCTAAATTATGACAAGAGGCGGCAACTAACGCTTGAGTATCGGGTCGTTGCGACAGCGACATTAAATCAAAGGAAGTTAGATGCAAGCCATCTTCTGCCGTCCTACTAATCGCCATTTGTGAATTAAATAAGTATTTTAAGCCTAATACTTCACATTTAGCCCTAATTTCCTTGATGATCTTAGCTAACGCTTCTACACTTAAGTTCTTTAACCTTATTTGCACTAAAGTGACCCCTTGAGCCTGCACATACTTCAGATGACACATTATTTGCTGTAAATTTTCTCCCGCTATAATCGCATAATATCGCCCCAAACTCAGTGCTGACAATATCGCTTTATTCGCTTCAGGAAATGCATAGGCGGATAACTCACTTACACCTACCCACTTGAATAACTGCCCTTCCCTCCCTATCGCAGTCCCTTCAAACTCAGAGACCTCTCTTACATGTAAGCAAACATGACATTCGGGATAATTAAAATTGATATTAATCAACGGAGAACTACTTTTAGGGCTAATATTAAGCTCCTCATGCAACTCCCTTGCTAAGGCTTGCGCTGCCCCCTCCCCTTCCTCAAACTTTCCACCTGGAAATTCCCATAACCCTCCTTGGTGAGCTTCTGCTTTGCGCTTAGAAATTAAAACTTCTCCCAAGTCATTACGCACGACACCCACAGCTACATTAATTCTAAGCAAGTGCTATCTACCCTTTAAATTGATCATCATTAGGATTTTTTTCTATCATCAGCCGTCATTAAACGCACCGCTAAATCATGATCAGAATAGGTTTCTAGTGCATGCCCCACCTTACGACATGTGCCACAATTAGCGGCGTAATTTTCACTAAACTCCTCTATATAGACCAAAATCGAATGATCTATTAGATAGCCTTGGGAAAAATCAAAAGTGATATTTTTACCTTTCTCAATACTATCAACCGCTGTTTTCATTGGAATAAAATTAGAAAACAATGCCGAACCGATAATCGTGACCGTCACATTATTACCTGACTCTACAATCGTAAAATGAATTTTAAACAAATTGTTTAACCATACACCACGTGATAAATGCAGCAGTAATTTAATGAACACACCAAAAAATACACCAACTAATAAATTAGTGGCTAAGACCGCTAAAATCGTCACAACAAATAAGAATAACTGATCTTTTCCTATCGCCAAAATATCTTTAAAGACCTTAGGCGTAGTCCGCCGATAACCCACAAAGACTAATAAAGCCGCTAATGAAGCATGCGGAATACTATGTAATAAATGTGGAAATAAGGCGACAAAGAATAATAAGATTAAACCATGAAAAAAGTTAGCCCAGCCCGTTTGCGCACCACCTTCCACATTAGCCGAACTACGAATAAACTCGGCAATCATAGGCAACCCTCCTAACGCACCTGCAACCACGTTACCCATACCTATCGCGGATAAATCACGATCCAAATCAGTCGCTCTTTTATGCGGGTCAATTTTTTCTGCTGCCGTTGCACTTAATAAACTTTCTAAACTAACCACTAAACAAATACTGACCGTTGCCATCCAAAATTCAAAGGTAAAAAACTTGGAAAAATCGGGCATATAGAAATACGCGGTCATACTATCAGGTATCTCAACTAAAAAGGGAGCACTAATAATATGTTCATGCACTGCCGCTTGCCCAAAATGATAATGCTCATGCTGAATACCATATATCTGCGCCATCACCATTCCTAATATCAGCACGACTAAAGGCGCAGGCACTTTTGCCAAAGGTGTTTTCTTTAAGAGTGGCCAAATAAACAGAATTGCCAAAGAAATTAAACCAATAGTGGCAACCCCTGGTGTCGAATTCATCAAGCTATTAGGGATTTGTCCGAGCTGATAATAAAGCCCACCTGCCTCTGGCACTGCCCCTAACATCACATGTACCTGTCTAGCAATAATACTAATTCCCATTGCTGCTAACATACCATGCACTACGGGAGCGGGGAAAAAGGCACTGAGACTACCCAATTTATAACGCCCCATAATCACTTGAAATAAGCCTGCAAGCATAATCGCAGCCAAAGTATAACGATAGCCTGAGATCATATCGCCGCCATCACTCAGTGATTCTACCGCCGCCAACATCACGACTATCAAGCCCCCAGCAGGTCCATTAATCACCACAAAAGAGCCGTTAATACGCGAGACTAATAAGCCCCCCACAACGGCGGTAATAATACCTGCCGAAGGTGGAAAACCTGAGCCTATTGCAATACCTAGAGATAAAGGCAGAGCAATCAGAAAAACAAAGAAACCTGCTTGTAAGTCACTGCGCCAATTTTCTTTTAAACCGTCGAGCCCTAATTTGGGAAGTGTAGAGTGTTTTTTCATAATGATTTTATTTGCTGAATAATTCGCTAATTTTAGCAATTTAACAGTTTTTTTGCTGGATAATCTTTTCTGTCAGTATCAAAAGGCTTATCGCTCTAATAATAAGCAATCATTAAGAAATCAGCTAATGACAAACCTTAGAGACTGTGAAAGTACCCAATAACTGGAGTCCAAAACGCGTTTTGGGCATATTTTCCCCACCTCTCAAATTAAAATACTCCGAATCCCTAGCAGTTATAATCAGTACTTTATTTAAGCACTCACTTTAAAAATAATGCTAGAATCACTTTGCTTTATACACTTATTTTTTTAATGGAGTCTCAATGAAAATAACAACAGTATTATCAGCAAGCCTATTAGGAATAGGCTTGCTGCTTGGTAATCATGCCAATGCCGCTAAAAAGCCTAATATCCTCGTGATATGGGGCGATGATATAGGCCAGTCTAATATCAGTGCCTATACTCGCGGCATGATGGGCTACCAAACCCCTAATATTGATCGTATTGCCAAAGAAGGCATGATGTTTACGGATTATTATGGGGAACAAAGCTGTACAGCAGGTCGCTCCTCTTTTATTTTAGGTCAAAGCGTTTTTCGTACAGGTTTAAGTAAGGTGGGTTTACCAGGTGCAAAAGAAGGCATCAATACAAAAGATCCAACCATTGCAGGCTTGTTGAAAAAAGAAGGCTATGCAACGGGACAGTTTGGTAAAAACCATTTAGGCGATCAAGATGAAATGTTGCCAACTAACCATGGGTTTGATGAGTTTTTTGGTAATTTATACCATTTAAATGCTGAAGAAGAACCTGAAAATGAGGATTACCCTAAAAACCCTGAGTTCCATAAGAAATTTGGTCCTCGCGGCGTGATTCATTCTTATGCGGGTGGAAAAATTACAGATACAGGTGCTTTAACTAAAAAGCGCATGGAAACCGTCGATGACGAAACCTCAGCTGCTGCATTAGATTTTATTGAGCGTCAACATAAAGCCAATAAACCTTGGTTTGTTTGGTGGAGCGGTACACGCATGCATTTTCGTACCCACGTAAAAGCAGAACTACGCGGTATTTCGGGGCAGGATGAATATAGTGACGGCATGGTCGAGCATGATCGCCATATCGGCTTATTTTTAAAGAAACTTGATGATTTGAAAATTGCGGATAATACGCTAGTATTCTATTCAACCGATAATGGCCCGCACATGAACACTTGGCCAGATGCGGCAATGACACCTTTCCGTGGTGAGAAAAACACTAACTGGGAAGGCGGATGGCGAGTCCCGGCAATGGTACGTTGGCCTGGAAAGATTAAAGCAGACAGTATTTCAAATGAAATTGTTCACCATATGGACTGGATGCCTACCTTACTTGCTGTCGCAGGTAATACTACAGTTAAAAAGAAATTATTAACGGGTTATAAAGCAATCGGCAGAACCTATAAAGTTCACTTAGATGGCTACAATATATTACCCATGCTCACAGGTGAAACCAAAGAAAGCCCACGCAAGGAAATTTTCTATTTTTCTGACGATGGTGATCTTACAGCCATACGCCATAATGATTGGAAAGCCGTGTTTATGGAGCAACGTGTCGAAGGTACTTTTCAAGTTTGGGCTGAGCCTTTTATCTCTCTACGTGTACCATTAATTTTTAATTTACGCCGCGACCCTTATGAGCGCGCGCAAAAAACATCCAATACTTATTATGACTGGATGCTAGACCGCGTTTACTTATTGCTTCCTGCCGCTGATTATGTCAGTCAATTTATGCAGACATTTAAAGACTACCCGCCACGCATGAAAGCGGCTAGTTTTACGCTAGGAGATGCTGTGGAAAAAATTCAAAATCAAGGCTCGCATTAAGCTTGTTTGTCGTATTTTCAGGCTGTAAACCCCAACCACTTTGAAAATCGTAACTTTAAAAACATCCTAATTTCCAGTAAAAATGGGATATTTCAGTTAGGATTATGAAAAAAAACGTCATTCCTGCATGCTGTTAGCAGGAATCTATGCTCAACATGGATTCCCGGTCAACACACTTCGGGAATGACGAGTTTCTATCTGGATGGGGTTTATATTAGATAAATAGCAATATTAGTTAGTATCTATGTTAAGGTGCATTTATGCCCTAGAGTACTTTTGTCAGTAGCTAATAGAGTTGGGCTTATTTAATTTAAAGAGGATTGGAAAATGGCTGAATTTAAAAAATATAGATGTAAGGAATGTGAGTTTCTTTACGACGAAGAAAAGGGTGACCCTGACAGTGGGATAGCGGCTGGTACTTTATGGGCAGACATACCAGATGATTGGGTATGCCCTGTTTGTGGTGCTCCGAAAGACTTTTTTGAAATGCTTGAATAATCATATAGGGTTTAGTTTTACACCGATGGAACGTATTCACTCCTGAGTAGGGTATAAAGGTTTAGCAAATAATTAGGAATATTAATATGAATAACAAGTTTAATAAAAGGGGAAGCTTTCCCCGGATGACTCGCTTGGCATTGAGCATTGCATTGCTTGCATCAACAAGCTCTTTTGCAGCAGAGCAAGTCACTGTGAGTGGTATTGCTTCTGTCAGCAGCGCTCAATCGAGTAATACTAAACTTACTTTAGGTTTGGATGCTATTTTAGAAGAGTACCAGTTACATCGTTTAGCTGTTATAAATGGAGTGTCTGAGGGGAATTTTTCTTCTCAAGTAACGCTTGCTAAAGTGAATACTGAAACGGTTATTATTGATGCGATTGCACTAGGAAATACTGAGGAGCTTAAGCTTGCTTTAGAGCAGCTAGGTGCTGAGGTGTTAGGAGCTGTAGGGTATGTTGTTTCGGTTAAAGTGCCTTTGGATCAGTTGGCTAATTTAGAGTCACTTGTAAGCTTGAAATTTGCACGCCCTGTGCTTGCCTATACTCGTAGTGGAGCAGTGACTAGTCAGGGAGATGTAGCCCAGTATTCGGATGCTGCAAGAGCGGCTATGGGAGTGGGTGGCGCGGGTGCTAAAATTGGCGTACTTTCCGATAGTTTTAATTGTTCAGTTAATGGGAGTTATACGGCGGATCAAATCAGTGGAGATTTGCCTGCTGGGGTGGTTGTTCTTGAAGAGTTTTCAGGAACTTGTTCGGATGAGGGGCGAGCGATGGCTCAGATTATCCATGATGTCGCGCCTAATGCTGAAATCTTATTTCATACGGCTTTTCATGGCGAGGCTAATTTTGCACAGGGCATTTTAGATTTAGCCACAGCAGGGGCAGATATTATTGTTGACGATGTCGGCTATTTAGCAGCTCCTATGTTTCAGGATGGTATTGTCGCGCAAGCGGTGGATACAGTCGCTGCGGCGGGTGTTGCTTATTTTTCTTCGGCTGGAAATCTAGGGCGTGAATCTTATCAGAGTGTCTTTCGTAGCTCTGGGCAGACGGGTGCAGCTGGAGGTGTTATGCATGATTTTGATCCTGGGATTGGGGTAGATACACGTCTTCGCATTCAGCAAAATAGTACGACTCAGTATGTGCTGCAGTGGCAAGACCCTTATGCCTCGGTCAGTGGTGCGCCAGGGGCAAGCACTGATTTAAATATTTGTGTTTATGCGGGGGGGGGCTTGTTGGGTTGCCTTACCCGTAATAGTATAGGAGGAGATCCTGTCGATATTGTGACGATAGAGAGTGCTGGGGAAATAGAAATTTCTCTTGAACACAGCAGTGGTCCCAATCCAGGTTTAGTTAAATTTGTTGCTTTTGGTTCAATTTCATTCCTTGAGAATTATACAGGAGTCAATAGCAGTACCCTCTATGGGCACGCGAATGCTGTTGGAGCGAATGCTGTGGGAGCATCTGCTTTTTTCAATACTCCAGCTTTTGGCGTGTCTCCTGCCCGTTTAAATAGTTATTCATCAGCGGGTGGTACGCCTATCCTTTTTGACCTAACAGGTGTGGCAATTGAAGAGCTACGCTTAAAACCTGAATTTACAGGGCCTGATGGCGGGAATAATACTTTCTTTGGCACAGACTCTAGTGCGGATACCGATAGTTTTCCTAACTTTTTTGGGACTTCTGCATCAGCACCACATATCGCAGGTGTTGCCGCTTTAATGCGCGAAGTGACTCCCTCATTATCACCTGTTGAAATTACTCATGCGCTTAAAAGTACTGCAGTGGATATAGTGCAAGTCAATGATGGTAGGAATATTGGTGTGGGTTTTGATGCGGATAGTGGTGCAGGCTTAATTGATGCTGATGCGGCACTTGCCTTTGTAGAGCCGCTAGTCGGTGATCTTGATTTAGATGGCTGTATTGGTCGCAATGATGTCAGGATTTTATTAAATGGAATACGCTCAGGTAGCCCTGATATCAATTGGGATTTTAATGGTGACGGCAGTGTGACTCGCTCAGATACACGCGTACTGACTGCTTCGTATACAAATGCTAGAGGCGTTTGTCCTTAGGGTTTTTATGCTTTCTTAGCTTAGAGTATTGAGCTAAGAAAGCAGTATTAAAAAGGAAAAATAAATGAAAAATTTAACATTGGTCGCGTTGCTTGCATCGGTCTTTTTGACGACTGCGGTTAATGCGGCAAGTCTTTCTTTCAGCCCTGTGACGGCGAGTACGACAGTGGGTAGTTCAGTAGAGGTTGATTTAATTATTTCTGATTTTTCAGCCTCAGAGGCTCCTTTGGGTGGTTTTGTGCTGGATGTAGAATACAATCAGATGGTGCTTGGGTTTAGCTCGGTGAGTTATTCAGATTTTTTAGGTGTAGCAGGGATAGATTCAGATTTTTTTACGATAGATGAGGCAGGTGTGGTGTCTGTGGAAAATATTTCTTTTTTAGATAATGCAGACCTGCTTGCCAGTCAGCCCGCTAGTTTTTCATTGGCAACCTTTAGTTTTGAGGCGCTTGCGGCAGGGTTTAGTAATTTGTTGTTATCGCCGATAGAGTTTTTTACAGGAGACGGGGCTGATATTACAGGGGATTTAACGCTTAATGATGGGGTTGTTGAGGTGAAGGCGGCAACAGTACCAGAGCCTACTGCTTTTTTACTGATGCTAAGTTCATTTGCCTTATTGTTGGGTTTTAGACGTAGTTTATAAGCTGTAGTGGGCGTGTTATACCCATCCCAATATATTCAAATACAGCCCCGTCATTCCTGTATGCTTCTAGCAGGGATCTATGTTCAGCGTAGATTTCCGATCAAGCCTATGCCCATGCTAGCCTCACGGCTATTAAGTTAAGCTTTTGATATAGGGATGTGTTGACGATAGGGAGCGCATCAAAGGCAAAAAAGATGCATTTCGTGCCTCAACACCTCCTATATTTTTTCCTTATTATTCAAAATTAACTTAGTATGCTAAAGTAATGGGTTAACTTTTATTGCTTGTACGGAGGGGATTATGCGAATTATACAAGAAGCCTTAACTTTTGATGATGTACTGTTAGTACCAGCTCACTCAACGGTGATGCCGCGCGAAGTGTCAATGAAAACACAGTTAACGCGTAAGATTTCTCTTAATATACCGCTGATTTCTGCGGCAATGGACACGGTGACTGAAGCACGGCTAGCCATTGCCATTGCGCAAGAAGGCGGTATAGGGATTATTCATAAGAATATGACCATAGAAGAACAAGCGCAAGAAGTGCGCAGTGTAAAAAAATATGAGAGTGGCGTGATCAGAGAGCCGATTACAGTGGCTTCTACTGCTACTGTACGTGATGTGATGGCACTCACACAAGAACATAATATATCGGGTGTGCCGGTTATTGATGGCGATGAATTAGTCGGTATCGTGACCAGTCGTGACCTACGTTTTGAAACGCGTTTAGATGAGTCTATTGCTAATGTCATGACCCCTAAAACGCGATTAGTGACAGTCAAAGAAGATTTTACACAAGCCGAAGCTTTGCAGTTATTACATGATAATCGTATCGAAAAAGTGCTGATTGTGAATGATGACTTTCACTTATGCGGCATGATTACCGTCAAAGATATACAAAAGGCAAAAGATTACCCAAATGCTTGTAAAGATGAGCTAGAGCGTTTACGTGTTGGCGCAGCAGTTGGCACAGGCGAAGGCACGGAAGACCGTGTTGCCGCCTTAGTTGCAGCAGGCGTTGATGTGGTCGTAGTGGACACTGCACATGGGCATTCGCAAGGAGTTTTAGATCGTGTGCGTTGGGTCAAAGACAATTACCCTGATTTAGAAGTGATCGGCGGAAATATTGCCACTGCTGAAGCGGCTTTAGCTTTAGTAGAAGCAGGTGCCGATGGTGTTAAAGTCGGCATTGGCCCGGGTTCTATTTGTACCACACGTATAGTGGCAGGTGTGGGTGTTCCACAAATTTCTGCGGTGGATAATGTGGCACGAGCGTTAAAAGGTACAGGTGTTCCTCTGATTGCAGATGGTGGAATTCGCTATTCAGGTGATATGGCAAAAGCTTTATCGGCTGGGGCTCATTCAATCATGCTAGGTGGACTTTTTGCAGGCACAGAAGAAGCGCCAGGCGAAGTTGAACTATTCCAAGGGCGTTCTTATAAATCATACCGTGGTATGGGGTCTATTGGTGCAATGGCACAGCAACAAGGCTCTAGTGATCGTTACTTCCAAGAAGATGCTGATTCATCCGATAAATTAGTCCCAGAAGGTATTGAAGGGCGTGTACCGTACAAAGGCTGTTTAGTTGCCATTATTCACCAAGCATTGGGTGGCATTCGCGCTAGCATGGGTTATACCGGTTGTGAAACCATCGAAAAATTGCATGAAAAAGCGCAATTTGTACGTGTGAGTAGTGCAGGAATGCGTGAAAGCCATGTGCATGATGTGACCATTACCAAAGAAGCGCCGAATTACCGAGTGCAATAGCAAGCTGTGCTTACGCATTTAACATGGGCTGTTTTTTTGACTTGAGTGAATAAGATGCGTTAAAGATACCATCCCTTCAAGGGATGGTATCTTTTTGCTATTCTTCGAGTTTATTATTCCCCACTTTAAGTGCAATACAGAGAAAGATGGGCACGTCGTGCCTCCTTTGCCCATCCTACAAATATTAAATTAATTCTCACTACCCACTTAATACAGAGTTTTTACTCTATACCGACGAACCATAAAGAGACCACCGTGAACCAAGCAACGACAGATATTCATGCGCACAAAATCTTAATTTTAGATTTTGGCTCGCAATACACCCAACTTATCGCTCGCCGTATTCGTGAAATCGGTATTTACTGTGAAATATATGCCTGTGACTGCTCTGAAGAAGCGGTACGTAATTTTGGCGCGAAAGGGATTACTTTATCGGGTGGCCCTGAATCGGTTACTTTAGGTAATACACCTAGAGCGCCTCAGGCGGTCTTTGAAGCAGGCGTGCCTGTTTTAGGTATTTGTTATGGTATGCAAACCATGACGGAACAGCTAGGTGGTAAAGTCGAGAGTTCAGATCATAGAGAGTTTGGTTATGCGCAAGTACGTGCGCGCGGACATTCTAAATTCCTGACTGATATAGAAGACCATACCACGCCAGAAGGTTATGGCTTATTAGATGTATGGATGAGTCATGGCGACCGCGTGGTAGAGCTACCTGAAGGCTTTAAACTAATAGCCAGTTCAGATGGCGCGCCAATTGCAGGAATTGCCAACGAAGAAAAAGGTTTTTACGGCGTACAGTTTCACCCCGAAGTGACACACACCAAACAAGGTGGACGCATGTTAAGCCGCTTTGCGGTGGATATTTGTGGCTGTGACACTTTATGGGATTCTGCGCATATTATCAGCGAGAACCTAGAAAAGATTAAACAACAAGTCGGTACAGATCAAGTGATTTTAGGCTTATCTGGCGGCGTAGATTCATCAGTTGTGGCCGCTTTATTGCATAAGGCAATAGGTGAGCAGCTTATTTGCGTGTTTGTGGATACAGGTTTATTACGTCTGAATGAAGGCGATCAAGTGATGGCGACCTTTGCGCAGCACATGGGCGTAAAAGTCATTCGTGTTAATGCAGAAGAGCGTTATCTCACCGCTTTAGCGGGTAAAACAGATCCTGAAGTTAAGCGTAAAATTATCGGTAATTTATTCGTCGAAATTTTTGACGAAGAAGCAGGAAAATTAAGCGCAGCAAAATGGTTAGCACAAGGCACTATTTACCCTGATGTGATTGAATCAGCAGGCGCGGCAAATGGTAAAGCGCATTTAATTAAGTCACATCATAATGTCGGTGGTTTGCCTGAAAATATGACTTTAAAATTACTAGAGCCATTACGTGAATTATTTAAAGATGAAGTGCGTAAGTTAGGTACGGAATTAGGTTTGCCGTACGATATGGTTTATCGACACCCTTTTCCAGGCCCAGGTTTAGGGGTGCGTATCTTAGGGGAAGTGAAAAAAGAATTTGCTGACTTATTACGTCAGGCAGATGCTATTTTTATGGAAGAACTCTACAAACAAGAGCTTTACCATACGACTAGCCAAGCCTTTGCGGTCTTCTTACCGATTAAATCCGTGGGTGTGATGGGCGATGGTCGGCGTTATGATTACGTGATTGCTTTACGTGCCGTAGAAACCATTGATTTTATGACCGCACGCTGGGCGCATTTACCGTATGACTTTTTAGGCCATGTTTCTACGCGGATTATCAATGAAGTGGATGGCATATCCCGTGTTACTTACGATATTTCAGGAAAACCACCTGCGACAATCGAGTGGGAATAAGTTCCGAAGAGGATCAAGCATGGATGCGCTATGCGATTCGTCTAGCGCAACGTGCCGAAGCACAAGGTGAAGTCCCTGTCGGTGCTGTATTAGTGATTGATGGGAAGTGTGTTGCGGAAGGTTGGAATACCCCCATTAGCGATAACGATCCCACGGCACATGCCGAAATAAAAGCTTTGCGTCAAGCAGGGCAAGCCCTAGAAAACTACCGTTTATTGAATAGCACTTTATATATCACGCTAGAGCCTTGCGTGATGTGTATGGGCGCGATTTCTCATGCGCGTGTTCAGCGTATCGTTTTTGGTGCGATTGATGCTAAGCGCGGGGCTGTCTGTAGTGCCTTATCACTGACCGATGCGGATTTTTTAAATCACCGTATTGAATGGCAAGGTGAAGTCTTAGCAGACACTTGTGCTGATTTATTGCGAGATTTTTTTCGTGCGCGGCGTAAGCGGTAAGTCTAAAACTCAAAATATAAGTGTTAAAGTCATTAATTATTGGGGTTGGTATTACTCATACTTTCGCCGTCTCTTCATAGGTATCTACACAAATATAGCCTATTATAATTTCAATGACTTACGTAGGATGGGTGGAGCGTCTTTTTGCGAAACCCATCATTATATGCACAAAATGATGAGTTTCACTGCGCGCCTAAAAAGACAGGCGTTCCGTTCTACCCATCCTACAGGGTAATTTTTGCTCGCAAAAAGATGTGTAGATACCTATGGCTTATGGGTTTACTATTTTTGATTATTGGCTTAGCTATCAGGAGTTTCCCAGAAGCTTAAATCTTTACCGCCTAATTGTTTGGCTAGGTTTTCTAAAGCGGTTAATACTTGAGCAAGCCCAATTTTATTGGCTATTTGGTAGGCTTGTCGCCAATACTGATAGGCCGTTTCATTATCGCCTCTTGCTAGGCAATTAAGCCCAATATTATATTGAGTGACACAAATCCCCGCAGTGTCGCCTATTTCTTGGCTAATTTTCAAAGAGTCTTGTAAATAGCCTAGTGAGCTGTCGTAGTCGCCTTTAGCATTATAAGCCAGTGAAAGGTTATTCAACGTAATGCTTGTACCTGATTTATTACCTATTTCTTCATGAATTTTCAACGACTCTTGTAAATAGCTTAATGCAGTATCATAGTCGCCTTTAGCATCATAAATTTGAGAAATATTATTCAGCGTAGTGCCTATACCTAATTTATCACCTATGTTTTCATGAATTTTTAACGAGTCTTGTAAATAGCTTAATGCAGCATCATAGTCGCCTTTAGTATCATAAATCTGAGAAATATTATTCAGCGCAGCCCCTTCGCCTGATTTACTACTTATTTCTTGGCAAATTTTCAACGAGCTTTGTAAATAACCTAACGCAGTATCGTACTCGCCTCTTACTTTATAAATCTGCGAAATATTATTTAGTGTAGCCGCCTCATTTTCTTTATCTTTCAATTCTCGACAAAGTATTAAGTTTTGCTGGTAACACTCCATGGCTTTATCGTAATCCCCCAAGGAGTCATACAGCTGACCTAAACGATTAAGTAAATCACGACGACTTTTGCTATTGTTGCCTTCTAATTCAGCTAACAGATTTTTAAGATTAACAATCCAGCGCTGTTTTTCCTCTAAAGAAAGTTGTTCCACAAAGTTTTCATTAACTGAATCCCATGCTTGTAACGCCAATGTATTTTTTTCAGGTGTCACCAAACTAAACTCATAAATACCACTATACCAATCGGCAAAATCAGGCGCGTATTCAAAAATATCTGTTAATAAAAATTCAGGCAACCAAAATACAATCGGGTATTCAATCCGCCCGTAATGCCCCCGTCGCCAATTTAATTCATTCATTAAATAGCGTTTTTTAATATGCGCTAATACCTCAAGCCCATAAATAAAGACCACCGCATTTTCTGGCTGGTTTTCCATTAATAATGCTATTTGAGCATCAATATAAATGTCATTTTCAACACTGATTTCCAGCTCTACAATTGGCTTATCTAAAGCAACTTTTAAACTTGCTACTAACTCAGTACGCAAAGAGGGGGTATTACAGCGCATAAAATATAAACCAAAACCACGACAACGTTGCATTGCCTTTAAGAAGTTTTTTAAACGCGGGTGCTGAGTAAAATTATCATCTAGGGGTTGATTCATTCACTGCCCTGATTTAAAGCTTTTTGTAACCAAGCGATTTTAGTTAAAGCAGGATGTAATACCGCCCATGGCTTGCCATTCTCATATTCATGTACCATGCGATTACTTAAAAGGCGTTCATACTTTCTATCTTCGCTTTTAACGACTCGCCTATCTGCTAAAATTTTCTGTAATAACGGTACATCTTCTTCCCGAATTAAACGATCATAAACTTTAACTAAGGCGTTAATCGCGCGAGTCACATCTTCTGCTTGAATTTTTTCACTATCGGTATCGGTTGCGGAACGAATTAAGCGCAATAAATCACGTACAGAACCGCCACTCATGGCAATTAAATCATCCAATAATAAAGGGTTTTCAAAAAGCTTAGCAACATCAAGGCGTTTATTAACCAATTCTGTTAAGTGCTGTTTCCCTTCCTTGGTTTTATATTTCACCATTGGAATAAAGAAAGCCTCATCGGCAAAAAAATTAACTAAATTGGTGTCAAAGCATAAAGCCACAGGGATGGTATAAATGATATGACTGTCAATATCGACCAATTGTTCTGAATGCTCTAAAAATAAAGCATCATAAACAGGTTTCTGTTTAACCTTTTCTAAGCCATCAACAATAATGACTAAATCCTTATAATCGCTCCTTTTTAACTTAATTCTCGTGGCAAGTAATAAATCATTAAGTTTGGCGATAAACACCTTTTGTTCTTTTTCAATTTTCTCTCGAATTTGAATGCGCCGACTACTACCGCTACGAATTTCACCTGTTAAACTTGTTAATAATTGTGCGATAGAAGGAATATCAATACCTGCTTTAGCAGTGACTTTGGCACTCGCTTTAACTTCTTTTATATAATCCTCGGAAATAATTTTGTCAGCAAACCATTGTTGTAAATCTTCAAGTAGTTGCGTATCCAGACTAATATTTTCCGTATCCAGTTTACTCACAAGCTCTTGAGCGATATTAAGCAATACATCTTGATAAGTGATTTGTTGTAAATCCAGACTCATTTCTACATCAAAATAAACGACAAAATAAAGATCATCTTCCAATTGACTTTGCAGGCGTTTTAACTCAGTTGATTTGCCGCTACCTGTATGACCTGTCAGTAATAACTTACAAAACTCATCTGTTTGTGTCGTGCGTCTTATTTTTCTAACTAAA
>WTCM01000230.1 GCA_013138595.1 Methyloprofundus sp.
CGTCTTTGCTGATCCATATTTTATAGCGTTTTCACACAAGTTATTTAATATTTGTGTTAAATGCCCCGAGTCAAAGAGTATATCTTGTATTTCTTCCTCGAATGATAAAAAGAATTTATTTTGATGCTCAGGATTTTCCGCCTCGAAGATAATGAAAAACTCTTCTAACCAAGGTTTTAAATGAATACATTCTCTCCTAGAATCCTTGCGCCGCGATAACTGTAATATATCTTCAATAATTAAGTTCATTCGCAAGGCATGCGTTTGAATAATTTCTGTTAAACGCACATCTTCTGCGGCTAAATCAGGGCTTTCTGCTAATAACTGCCCTGCATGACTAATCGCGCCTAAAGGGTTACGAATTTCATGCGCCATATTTGCTGTTAATAAACCTAAGGAGGCAAGCTTACTTTGCTGTACGCGCTGCTTATATAAAGCCACATCTTCTAAAGTAATCATAAAAAACAGGGCGTGCTTAGTGGGTAAGGAATTAAAATGTACTTGTAACTCGACTTGTTCGCTAGTGCTAATAATAACAAAATTCTTATGGGGGTCCATTAGCCAATTGTTAAAAGCAAGTGTCAATGGAACCGAAACCGCTAATAATGTATTCGCTAAAGACTCCTCTCCTAATAAGCGCGGGCTTGCTTCATTGTAACTCGTCACTCTTTGTTGCTGATCAATAATGATAATACCTGAGGGCATATTTTGGATAATATATTGATTCAATTCCTCTAAAGAAACAATAGTCTCTTTTCTTTGTGATGAAATCAGCTCTGATTGCTCGGTGCGCTTTGCTAGTATATACGATAAAAAAGCTAAACAAAAAAAGCCTGCTCCCAACATCCCAGCATACGCATAATAAGCACTATTAAAGCCTTCAACGCGAAAAGTATAGGCTTGCTCAGCAAAGACAAACAAACTTGCAAGCGCGGCAAATAGCATCGCGCAACGACCACCGACTAACAGCCCACCTGCCGCAGTGGTCACTAACATCAAGGCTCCAACTCCACTACTAATGCCGCCTGCCGCATGCATAATCAGAGTAATCAAAAAAATATCTATAAAAATAGCGGATTGTGCCTGTGCTGCATAGCTCACTTTCTTGTATAAAACCATGACACAAGCTGCGCAAGCAAATAGAAAATAGAAGCCACTCACATATAAATATAGTTGTGTTTTCTCTGTGCTAATTAAAACTGCGCCTAAACGAGAATAAAAGAAAATTAAAAAGAGGCAGGCTAAAATAAGTCGGTAGGCATAAAAGCCTTTAAGTAAGGACCAAGCTTGTGCGGCGGGGATGGTATAGCCTTTAGAAAATGGGCAGGGTGAGAGCATGGGAGAATTAACCAGCATATCAAGCAACCAGCTTATGCTTATTCAGAGCTAGCCATTGAATTGCAATAATAGGAATTGCTGATTCAATGCGTCCATCTTCTATCATGGCATAAGCTTCAGCAAAGCTAACGGTTGAGACTAAAATATCTTCATCTTCTGAATCTAGCCCGTGAATACCTCCAATTTCTGCCGCATTAATACGCCCATAAAATAAAGAAATACGCTCTGATGCACCACCAGGGGACGTGTAAAACTCATTAATTAAATGCATTTCTTGTACCACACAACCCGCTTCTTCCTCTGATTCACGAAAAGCCACTGCCTCGGCTGTTTCACCTGTTTCTATTGCACCTGCGACGATTTCTAATAACCATGCTTTTTCTTTCACTTCAGGTTGAGTCATAGGGCCCATGCGGAACTGTTCAATAATGACTAATTTGTCTGCATCTGGGTCATATAATAATACCGCGACACAGTTACCGCGCTGAAATAATTCGCGTGTCAATACCTCGCTCCAGCCGCCTGCAAATAAAGTATGTTGAAGCTGGTAGCGGTTTAAACTAAAAAAACCTTGGTACATAGGCTCTTTTTTAATCACTTTAAATTCTTTTTTCATGGGTTTTCCTTGTATACTTTATCAATTAGATTTCTCCCTATTATAGGTGTTTATGTCATAGGGAGAGTGTGATATTAAGGCGTGGGGTATGATTAATACTCTCACTCTTCAGAGTGCTTAAGCATAATCTTGAAATTAAAGTTTTACCCCCCAATTTATAAGCTGAGCATCTTTCTCATTTATACGGAGCAAATTAAAATGACACGAATTTTTCTTTTTTTAGCGACTAACATTGCCATTATGGTGGTGATTAGTATTGTTTTTAGTCTATTAGGTATCAGTGGAACATTGGATGCTAATGGTGTAGATTTAGACCTTAATGCCTTATTAGTCGTTTCTGCTGTCATCGGTATGTCAGGCTCTTTTATATCACTTGCTATGTCCAAATGGTCAGCTAAACGTGGTATGGGCGTACATATTATTGAACAGCCGCAAAACCAAACAGAGCAATGGTTAATTGATATTGTTAAGCGTCAATCAGCAACGGCAAAAATTGGTATGCCAGAAGTCGGCATTTTTGATACCCCTGATGCGAATGCATTTGCCACAGGCATGACTAAAAACAGTTCTTTAGTGGCGGTCAGCACAGGCTTATTAAATTCCATGTCACAAGATGAAGTTGAAGCGGTGGTTGCGCATGAGATTTCACACGTGGCTAACGGTGATATGGTCACTATGGCCTTAATGCAAGGTGTGGTGAATACCTTTGTGTATTTCTTCGCCAGCATTATTGGTCATATCGTTGACCGAGTGATCTTTAAAACAGAAGAAGGACATGGCATGGGTTATTATATTGTCCAAATCGTTGCACAAATTGCCTTATCATTCCTTGCCTCTATCTTAACTATGTGGTTCTCACGTCATCGTGAATTTAAAGCGGATGCAGGATCTGCCAAATTAGTCGGTAAAGAAAAAATGATTAGTGCTTTACAGGCATTGCAACGTGCGCATGAGCCAGAAGAGTTACCTGGACAGTTTGCAGCATTTGCAATTAATGGCGGTGGTGCGCGTAAATTATTTATGAGTCACCCACCACTAGAAGAGCGTATTGCGGCATTGCAAAATATTCGTTAATTTGAGTCATAAAAACTGTATTTGATATAGGATGTGTTGACGATAGGAAACGCATCAAAGGCAAAAAAGATGCGTTTCGTGCCTCAACACATCCTATATTTTTTCCTTAACTTAATAGCAGTGACTGTGTTAAAACCATTAATGATTGGGATTGGTATAATACTTTTACAGTCTCTTCCGCGCTGTATCTTTCAAAGGGTATGAAAAATGTATAAATTTCAGGTCTATAGTTTTATATTGTTATGTTTCACCAGTGTTCATGTCTTTGCAGAAACAAAAATTGCAATTCTTGATTTTGAACTTAAAGATTTAACCTTAGCACCTAGAGTTCCTGCTGAAATCGAAAGAACGGCATCGATAAAACCTTTATTAGAGGCTGAGCTTAAAAGTGCTGGCTATACCATTGTTGATATTGACCTTAAAAGCCAAGCATACGCGAATGCTGGAGTGGGCTATTTATTTGATCATCATGATCTTGCCGCAAGGCTAGGCAAAAAATTTAATGCGGATTATATTTTAGTGGGAAGACTGCATAAACCTAGTTTTTTGTTTGCTTATTTGATGGGGCATTTAATTAAAGTCAGTGATGCAAAGCTAATAGGCAACTATATTTCCGAGGCTAAAGGACCTAATAAAAAGCTGACCATCAAAACGGTAGAAAGCCTTGCCGTGAAAATTGATAAAGCACTGGATAATAGCTATACGCCACCTTCTAAAAATTAACCTACTGCATCAAACTCAATATTCTTTGCGCCATTTAAGACCATAAAACGCTTTCCTCGGGAACGTGAAATCAGGGTGACGCCTGACAGTTGCGCCATTTCTAAACCCATTTGTGTTGCACCAGAGCGAGAAAGCAAGACGGGGATACCCATTTGGGACACTTTAATCACCATCTCTGAGGTGAGCCTCCCTGTCGTATAAAAAATCTTATTATCACCTGTAATACCGTTTAACCACATATAACCCGCAATTGCATCCACCGCATTATGTCTACCGACATCTTCAACAAATAATTCCAGTTGATCGCCACGATATAAAGCGCAGCCATGTACAGCCCCTGCTTTTTTATAAACTTCATTATGCGCTTTCACCGAATCTAACAAAGCATACAGAGTTGATTGTTTAATGGTATTTTCTGGTACACGAATTTTTTGCAGTTTTTCCATTAAGCGTCCAAATACCGTGCCTTGACCACAGCCTGTTGTGACTGTGCGGCGTTGCATTTGTTCAGAAAAATCGCTATTTTCTCCTGCGGTAACGACAGCAACCGATTCGGTCTCCCAATCAACCTGCACTACTTTTATTTCTTCTAGCTTTTCAAAAAAACCCTGATTTTTCAAATAACCCAAGGTTAATATTTCAGGGTGCGAGCCTATGGTCATTAGGGTAACAATTTCTTGTTTATCCACATAAATCGTCATCGCGCGCTCACCGACTAGCTGCAGCTCTCGACTCGCGCCTGTTTCATCTATCCCTATCGCCGCTTTAGCAACACTTAAGCCTGCATGGGTCATTTCTGGTTGCATATTTATTCCTGCGCTGATAATTCGTTAAGTTGTTCTAATGTATTAATATTGGTAAAGAATTCAGGATTAGCACTAAA
>WTCM01000131.1 GCA_013138595.1 Methyloprofundus sp.
GCTTTAATCGCAGGGCCGCGTTTGTCTATGCTTTTATCCGCTTGTGCAGGGGCTAAATCTTTAATTAATACCGCAAGACGGCGCGGTGTTGCATAGGCAATACATTCGCCATAGCTTAAATCAGCCTGATCTAAACCTTGTTGAATATTGCTCAATAAAGCATTGCTGAGTTTTTTTAAGGAAACAGGTGGTAACTCTTCACAACCTAATTCAAATAATAAATCGTCTGACTGGCTCATGTTGCGTCTCCTGTGTTATCTGATTTTTTTAACATAGGAAAGCCCAACGCTTCACGGCTGGCATAATAAGTCTGAGCAACAGCTTTAGACATATTGCGTACTCTTAATATATAACGCTGACGCTCGGTCACAGAAATTGCATGACGTGCATCTAATAAGTTAAAGGTATGTGAGGCTTTTAAAACCATTTCATACGCAGGCAAAGCGAGATTTTTTTCAATCAACATAGCAGACTCAGCTTCATAAGTATCAAAGCATTCAAATAGGAAATCCACTTTCGCATGGTCAAAATTATATTCTGACATTTCCACTTCATTTTGATGAAAAACATCGCCATAAGTGACCACGCCACCTTTTTCGCTTTTAGACCAAACCAAGTCATACACACTTTTCACGCCTTGAATATACATGGCGATACGTTCCAGCCCGTAAGTCAACTCACCTGCAACAGGGCTACATTCTAAGCCACCGACTTGTTGGAAATAAGTAAACTGCGAGACTTCCATACCGTTTAGCCACACTTCCCAGCCTAGCCCCCACGCGCCTAAAGTCGGCGATTCCCAATTATCTTCCACAAAACGCACATCATGCTCTAATAAATCCAAGCCTAAATGACGTAAAGAGCCTAAATACAATTCTTGTATTTCATCAGGAGAGGGCTTTAAGACCACTTGGAATTGGTAATAATGCTGTAAGCGGTTCGGGTTTTCCCCATAACGCCCATCAGTAGGGCGGCGTGACGGTTGAACATACGCCGCATTCCAAGGCTCAGGGCCAATCGCACGTAAGAAAGTCGCAGGATGGAATGTCCCCGCGCCCACTTCTAAATCAAGCGGTTGCAGTAACACACAGCCTTGTTCAGACCAATAGTTTTGTAATGCAAGGATAAGCCCTTGAAAGGTAGATAAATCGTTATTTGAACTGGACACGGTATAGGGGATGTTTTAAACGCTAAAAAATCTTGCAATTATAGCTTAAAACCTAAGTAATGAGTGAGGATATTAATTGTGTCAGTGGTTAATCTCAGCTAATAAACGGATCAAACAGGAGTCCAAAACGTGTTTTGGGCAGTTTAATAAGCTGTTTTGGGCGACAGGTTTAGCACGGGATATGCAGTATCGCGTCATTATTCGTAGGTGCGACTTTAGTCGCACAGTGCAGATAAACCTGCAGCTACATTACGATTATATCCCGTGTTTTGTGGTAGCCCTATTTTTCATTAATGTATTATTACTCTGAAGTTTGAAATTCAAGCTTTGTTTGACCTCCAAAAAATAGTTGATAGGCTAGGCAGGGTGTTGTGCTAGCTTATAAGGCACAATAATGAACTTGTTGTTCTAATTCGTCAAACTCAGTTGTCCATAGTTTTTGTTGCTTAAAGAGTTTTTTTATTTCGTCATACTCAGCTTCATTTAATAGGATTGTTGCGGCAGTCGCACTATAAGAGGACTTTTTTGTTCCTTCCTGCATTATCACTCTTAACTTGTTGACGATTTTATTTTTGCTAGGAGTACTTGGTTTGCTACCATAGTTTATTGTTAACTCTAGTAGTTCTTCTAGACTTTCAATGATTTTATTGCCAATATCAAATCTTATACTGACTATTTTTTGAGAATTATCATTTAAGGAAGTGACGCTAATAGTCTTTTTTCCTAGCTCTGTTTTTCCTCTAAATCGGTAGCTTTTTAAGCTTAAATGTTCTTTAGGCTTATCTCTAACGGGATGAATAATAGTCTCTTTTTTTGTATCATGGTCGCTTTTTTGCCCATTACAACGCTTACAAATAGGCAATAAATTTTCCCATATCAGCACTTCATTAGGATATAAGCTTTTAGGGTGAAAATGCTCAACTTCTAAATATTTACTTTCTTCTCCGAGTCTACATTCACAAAAGCAGCATTTATTAGATGACATCGCTAATAAAGCGTCTTTAATATAGCCTTTTTGCCAAACAGCTTTATCAGTTTGTTTATAGTCTGCCGTGAGCTGCTGAACTATTTCATCCGTTAATTCTGTAGGCTTTGCAACTGCTTTAAGTTGAATCATAATTCATCAGGGGTTAATGATGACATTTGCAGCCTTAATAACTTAGGTTGATGGCTATTCGGGTGTAATATCTTCACCAGCGCGTCATAAGCGGTTTTAGCCTTGGCGTAATTATCATTATCCAGTGCATCATCAAAGTCAGCAATTAAGGCAAGATAGTCGTCTGATGACACACGATTATCCAAACCCATTAATTCTGTTAAAATTTCCTCTACTGTCCAGCCTTTAAAGCTTTTAATATCAGGACGTTGTTGAATAACAATATGATCGTCTTGCTTCTTCAATAACACTAAATTAATATTATCCGCAGACTGCACAATTAATGGGCTGTGTGCAGTCACAATAAACTGAGTTTGGGGGAATTGGTCGCTAAGAAATTGAATGATTTTGCGCTGCCACTCAGGGTGTAAATGTAAATCTATTTCATCCACTAAAACCACGGCGGGTTTATGCAAGGGATTATCGCTATCGGGGTAACGCTCGAACATTTTTTTGGCTAGGTCGATGAGCCATGCGGCAATAGATTGATAGCCATAGCCTAAATCACGTAAGCGTAGCCAAGCATAATCAGTTTGAAATTCGACAAAATTTTGTATTTTTCCATTAGTCTCAGTGCTAGTGCAACGAAAACCTTGTACATCAGGTAAAAGACCATTGCATAGAATCGTTCTAATTTTTTCCAATCTTAAAGTGGCACTTTGACGAATCTTCGGGTTATTACTTTTTGTTGCATAATCTGTTTGTAATAGCCATTCTTCGGTATTGGCTAATTCTATTCTGTCATCAAATAAACTGGCTGTATTATCTTGGTTTTCTGTTTCAGAGAGGGAAGAGCGGCTCATTCGGCGGGAGGTTCCGTAGCCATAAATTAATAATTTATCAATAGGTATATTAGCTAGTTCATAAGCCAAACTTGCAGTTCCCCAGTATTCTTCTTTACTCTTATGGTATTCCCACTGACCTGTAAAAGTTTGACTATAAACTGTACTATCAACCTTATAAGTTTCTTGTGCTGAGAAGTCTGAAGTACACCTAGGAGAATACTCAAATATTTCTTTTCCATCCTGATTAAACTCCTGCATAGAACCAAGGCTAGGCTCCAAATCAGCCAAACACCTTAACAGCGTCGTTTTCCCCGTATTATTATCCCCCAAAATAACCGTCCACATCGCAGGCTTACCGTTGCCATCCGATAAAGCTATCGTTTGCTCACTTTTAAAGCACTTTACATTTTCCACGGTTAAAGAAGAAAAATAAACAGCGGCTGGTTCGGTATCTGTAGTATTCATAGGCTGTTTTAATGGGTAGGGTAGGAAGTAGAGCGGACTTTAGTCCGCCAGTGTGCATCGTAGGCAGGGTTAGATTTGCAAACGTAACCCATCATTTTGTGTCTATCTAAGAGGTGCATGGAATGCACTCTACAGGCTGCCCCGTATTTTTATGGTAGCCTGCAAGTGTTCTGCTAATCATGCGGACTGAAGTCCGCTCTACGTGGTATTGGCAATTGTAGGCTGGGTTAGATTTGCTAGCGTAGCGCGGCAAACGTAACCCAGAATTTTACGTGAATGCTGGGTTTATAAAGATAACATCCCTTGTAGGGAGGGTGCTTTAACTCTCTCTTAAGCCCGCTACAAACGATTCACCAAAAGCTTCTACTCTGTCTAACTCAGCATCTAAATTAACCCCTTCACCCGAAAAATCAGTGCCTGCTAGTCGCACAATATGCTTTTTGTTATTTTCTAATACTATGGTTAACTCCATAATACCTCTGCCTATCATGCCGCCATCTTCGGCTGGCACGGCATTGATTTTATAGTCACAGCTAACCGTGCTAAGAGCAGATTTTTGCGCTGTTAACCACTCATCAAAGTCGGCAACTGCAATACAGCTTTCTAGCCATAAGTCTTCAACTGAATAATCAACCAGTCTAAAGTTGCTAGTAATCAACTCACGGTCTATATAAGAAAATAATGAACCGACTTTAGGCCCGTTAT
>WTCM01000047.1 GCA_013138595.1 Methyloprofundus sp.
GCATCCCATCTTCAAAATAGTAGCCGAAAAATATTTAAAATTAGCGGTATTAACACTAATTTTAAATATCTGAAAAGCAAAAAAAGCTTAGCTCATAAACTACGACTTTCAATGTAGACGGGGTTTATACACAAAAGGTTGCATATTAATACCTTTTAATGCCGATTTCAAGGCATTTACACCAGAATTGATAAGCCGCCATTCCTGCAGGTTACCCAGTCAAGAATGGGCACAAGCCTCACTGAAATAAAGGAAAAATTGAGCACTTACCAACCAAACACAGGGCGTTTTGCCTGCTTAGCAATTTCTACATTGTTTTCCCATACCGCTAGCCCTGTTGTTAAATCAGTCAGGGCAAGATGAAAGAAAAAATAAGACTCTCGAATTCTTCCTGTGGAGGCTGTTTGTTGCACGATTTCACCTGATAAACTCATATCGGGTGGGATGACGGTGCCTTGTTGTTTAACGCGGGATTGATTAAACATCGGGTCATTTGCCAATTCACGTACTTGGCGACTGGCATTATCATCTGCGCCATTGCCACCAATCGCTGTGGTGGTAAAGACTTTTCCTGACTGTAACAATGCAGACCTAATTTTATCGGTTAAGACACGAGTGTTAATGTGTTCATTAGTCGAGTTGGTGATGGTACTAATCATTAGAATTGTTTTACGCCCATCGTTACGATTTAATACGCCTGATTCCAGTAATGAGTTAATGCCTTTATCAGCTGCAATTTGCCAATCTTTGAAGTTAATATCTTCGATGGTGACTAAACCTTCGTTACTGCTCGTATCTATACGACGGGTTTGTGTGGCGCAGCCTGTTAATAAGCTAAGGCTGACTAAGAGGCTGAGTGATGAAATAAGTTTATGGTTCATAATTATTAGGGGGTGTTGGGTAAAAACTGCCCAAAACGTGTTTTGGACTCCATTTTTTAGCTATCACAAAAGGCGAGGGCTATAGTAGGGCGCACTGCGCACCTTTCGCTAAGCTAGCACGCCAATATGGGCGGCTCCAAGAGGTACATGGAATGCACCCTACACCGTCTTTTGTGGCAGCCCATTTTTTATTACCAGCTTGATCTTGGGCTGCGGTTTTCTTTGATACTTAAAGTAAAGTCTTTACAGAGAGTATTAGGCGAGATGCTTTGTATTCTAATTGTATCACCAGGAATAACCGACAGTGGAATCCAGTTTTGAGTACCTATATCCATCGTCATTCCCTGTGCGTCTAGCCAGCTAAAGCGGTAGGCAATTTGATAAGGATCATCTTGCATAAACCAACTGCTTGCTTGATCCCAAAATCCTGTACGTAGGTTTGTTGCCGTGACTTGAATTTTGAGTAAGCCATCAGGTAAAGTCACTTGATCTACACGGTCAATGGATAATCGACTTTTAAGAAAAGGATCTGTAAATACTTTGGAACTCGCCAATGCTTGTGCTTGCATCTGAGGTTCTGTATTTGCAACGGTATTGACAGTGGATTGGCAGGCGAATAGTGATAGGCAGCCGCTTAAAATAAGTAGACGTTTATGCATAGTGAGATCCTTGAGTAGTCTGTTTTTTTCTGAATTTTTATTCCTTAGTGTTCCTTAAGGCATTTCAAACAGTTTATAAATAAGTGTGTTGTTTGCTAAAGCTCTAACCAAGACAATAGCGTTATTTGTATCACTTTTCAATTTAATTTCCATGCTTTTATTGATTCCTTCGGGGCTAATATTTAAAACACCATTGTCAGGTAAAGGAATATGTGCAATTTGTATTTCTTGGGGCAGGGTTTCCCAGCCGCGTGTATCTGCGGTATTAAATAAGGCTTTATAAATCCCCGTGACAATAAGAGCCGCAAGCTGTGCCTCGGTTCCCCCTGCGTTTCGTGCCGCTTGGGTTGCGGCAAGACTGGCAAGTTCTTTGGTTAGCGTGGAAATCACCAAACGTGTGATCATGGTAGGTAGTTTTTGATGGTACTCCTGAGACATAATGGCATCAAAATCGGCTACTTGTTCTGTTTGTATGCTGTCCTGAAGCCCTTGCTGCTGATAATCAATATTTAAACCCTGCAAAGTACTCTTAAAATATTCATAGCGCGGGTAAGCAATCCCTGTATAGCCTACATAGGGCAATATGATCTGAAATTTTTCTTGTTTTAAGGCAGGTGCACGCCCATTAAAAAATAGCACATAGACCCTTTTTTGATTTAAAGGCTCAGCGTAAGCTGGAATATGTTGCAGCTCTGCAGGAATTTTTGCCCCTATTTGTTGCGCACAACTAACATAATCTTGCTGTATTAGCTTATTATTCGGTAGCATCTTATAGAGATTCCGAAAATCAACTAAAGCTTCGCTATAATTCCCCGCCATTAAGTAGCCCATCGCTGAGAAGTAGCTGACAAAGGGGTTGCTTAATGCACCATAGAGCGGGTTACTTTTTTTAGCAGAGCTTTGGTAGACCTGCTTAATCGTATTATTTTTACTGATTTGCTCGAAGTTGATTGCGCTATTTTTGGCTTGTTCGCGGTTCTGTTTATTGTGCGCATCAATTTCTTGCTGACTTTGCTCAATTTCTTCTCTAAATTTTCGTTGCACCTGTTTCTGTGCTTCACGCATGCGGCGTAATTCAACCTGTGCCGCTGCAACATCATTGAGTGCAAAGTAATTGAGCGCTTTATAAGCATTCAGCATCAGCTTATCTAGGGGCATGCCAGTATAGGGAAGGGCGTTAGCATTAGTTAATGCTGCTCCTATTTCTGCTCCGCCCGTACGGGCGCTAATAACGGCACGTTGATCAAAGTCTTGAATAATATTTTCACAGCGCTGAAATGCCGCAAGGCTTTGTGGATAGTCTGTTGCATCAAATAAGGCCGTGCCTTGTTCTAATCGCCACATCAGTTCATCACCAGATTCGTGATGACTCTCTGCTTCGCTGCTTAAAGCTTTTGCCGCTAGCTGCATATTACCTGCGTAATAATGAGCTATATCGCCTTGTTTTTGTTTTCTAGCATCAATAATGCTGGAGCAACCAACGAGTAGGGTGAGGTGACAAGAGATTAGTAGCAGTAAGGGCGTTTTTAATGAGCTCATGTTCGTTTACCTCTGATTAAGGGGGCATGATTTAAACGTAGGATGGGTAGAGCGTCTTTTTGCGAAACCCATCATTTTATACGCATTGTGATGGGTTTCACTGCGTGCCTAAAAAGACATGCACTCCGTTCTACCCATCCTACAATGTCCCTTTATTTTCATTGTGTAACTTTGAAATATTTCTTAACTGATGTGCTAATATTAAACCTCTTTCAAGCCCAATACATCCTGCATATCATACAAACCATTGCTTTGGTTTTCTAACCAAACAGCGGCACGTACTGCACCATTCGCAAAGGTCATACGACTACTTGCCTTATGGGTGATTTCTAAACGTTCGCCTTCATCCGCAAACATCACCGTATGTTCACCGACAATATCACCTGCACGAATCGTTGAAAAACCAATGGTTTTACGATCACGTTCGCCTGTATCGCCTTCACGCCCATAAATCGCACAGTCTTTTAAATCACGCCCTAAGGTATCAGCAATCACTTCGCCCATACGTAAAGCCGTACCTGAAGGCGCATCGACTTTATGCCGATGATGCGCTTCAATGACTTCTATATCGGTGTAATCGCCCATCACTTTTGCGGCAACTTCTAACAGTTTTAAAGACAGGTTCACACCGACACTCATGTTTGGCGCAAGTACAATCGCAATGTCTTTAGCGGCTTCGGCAATTTGCTGTTTTTGCGCTTCAGAATAACCTGTCGTACCAATCACGATTTGCTTACCTGCTTGGCGACACAACTCTATATACTGCATAGAGGGTTCAGGTCTAGTGAAGTCAATTAACACATCAAATTGATCTAGTACACTTGCCAAATCATCGACCACACTAATATTTTGTGTGCCTATGCCTGCTAAATCACCTGCATCTTTACCAATAGCGGCACTGCCTACACGCGAAACAGCAACACTTAGCTCGGTTTTTTCTGCTAATACAGCGGCTTTAACTAAGCATACGCCCATACGCCCTGAGGCTCCAACAACTGCAATTCTTATCATCTTGATTACCCTGTTAATTTATCGAAAAAGCTTTTTACACCTGATACCCAAGACTCTTCTTGTGGGCTGTGTTTTTTGCTACTGGCTGATAAAGACTCACGGAATTGCTCAATCAGTGCTTTTTGCTCTTTGGTTAAGTTCACAGGGGTTTCTATTTGTACGCGACACATTAAATCACCAACCACACGACCACGCACAGGTTTAACCCCTTTGCCACGTAATCTGAATAATTTACCTGTTTGTGTTTCGGCTGGAATTTTAAGTTTAACTTTACCCGTCAGTGTGGGTACTTCTAACTCACCGCCTAAACAAGCCGCTGGAAAACCAATCGGCACTTCACAGTATAAATTCGCACCATCACGGGTAAAAATAGCGTGCTTTTTAACTTGCACCTGCACATATAAGTCACCTGATGGCCCGCCATGTGCACCTGCTTCGCCTTCACCACTTAAGCGTATACGGTCACCTGTATCCACGCCTTCTGGCACTTTAACCGATAAGGTTTTAGTTTCTTGTACACGTCCTTCACCATGACATTTACGGCAAGGGTCTTTAATTTGTTGCCCTGTACCATGACACGTAGGACATGCCTGTTGTACAGAAAAGAAGCCTTGCTGCATACGTACTTGTCCATGCCCTTGACAGGTCGAACAGGTGACAGGTTTAGAGCCCTTTTTAGCCCCTGAACCTTTACATTCACCACAGCCTGTTAATACAGGTACTTTAATTTTAACTTCAGTACCACCGACCGCATCTTCTAAGCTGAGGTCTAGGTTATAGCGTAAATCAGCACCGCCTTGTACATGGCTACGTTGACGACCACCGCCTCCACCGCCACCAAAAATATCACTAAAAATATCACCAAAACCTTCAGCGCCACCACCAAAGCCACCGAACCCACCAGGTCCACCACCGCCCGCTGAATTATCGACACCTGCATGACCAAACTGGTCATAAGCAGAACGTTTTTGTGCATCTGATAAAATTTCGTAGGCTTCTTTGATTTGTTTAAATTTTTTCTCAGCCGCTTCGGGTTTTTCTTTATTTCTATCGGGATGATATTTCATCGCCATTTTACGATAGCTTTTCTTTATCTCAGCATCACTTGCGTTTTTTTCAACATTCAGCAGCTTGTAAAAATCTTCTTTTGCCATTTTGGTACACACCATAGGGTTTTCAGGGTATATGCCCTGTTTATTTAATTAGCTAGTTCCCATGCTCTGCGTGGGAATTCATTGAAGGAACGCTCCGCGTTCCATGACGCAGAGCGTCATAATCTGCATTCCCACGCTGAGCATGGGAACGAGTATTTAATTTCCGTTTGATACAACAACGCCTCGGCATAGATTTTCTCTATACCGAGGCGTTTTCCATTATAAATAATGGCGTTGCAACGACTTATTTTTTATCGTCTTCTTCTTTGACTTCTTCAAACTCAGCATCGACAACGCTGTCATCAACATCAGCCTGCTCAGCTTCAGCACCAGCCATATCAGGTGCGCCTTCTGTACCTGCTTGCTGTGCATACGCACGTTCAGCTAGTTTGCCTGATAATTCAGTTAAAGCCGTTGTTTTCGCTTCAATATCATCTTTATCATCACCTTTAAGCGCTTCTTTCAATTCTTCGGTAGCCGCATCAATCTCTGCTTTTTCTTCTTCAGTGACTTGCTCGCCTAGGTCTTCAATTGATTTTTCAGTCGCATTAATCATGCTTTCTGCAGTGTTACGTGCAGAGACTAACTCAGTGATTTTCTTATCTTCTTCCGCATGGGCTTCAGCATCTTTTACCATGCGATCCACTTCTTCATCCGATAAACCACTAGAGGCTTTAATGATAATAGACTGCTCTTTACCTGTCGCTTTATCTTTTGCCGATACGTTTAAGATACCGTTTGCATCAATATCAAAACCCACTTCAATTTGTGGTGCACCACGACGTGCTGGTGGAATATCCGCTAAGTCAAAACGACCGAGTGATTTATTTCCTGCGGCAACTTCACGCTCACCTTGTAAGACATGAACGGTTACCGCAGTTTGGTTATCTTCTGCTGTAGAGAAAACCTGTGATGCGTTGGTTGGAATAGTTGTATTTTTCTCAATTAATTTAGTCATCACGCCGCCCATCGTCTCAATACCCAGAGACAGGGGCGTAACATCTAATAATAAGACATCTTTAACATCACCACCTAAAACACCCGCTTGAATCGCCGCACCTAATGCAACCGCTTCATCAGGGTTAACATCTTTACGTGGCTCTTGACCAAAAATGCTTTGTACAATTTCTTGTACTTTCGGCATACGTGTTTGACCACCGACTAAGATAACATCTTTAATTTCACTAACAGCAAGACCTGAATCTTTAATCGCTGTTAAACAAGGGCCTTTCGTACGTTCAATTAAATCTTCAACTAAAGATTCTAATTTAGCACGGGTTAATTTAACGTTTAAATGTTTAGGACCTGAAG